>JAGMZX010000049.1:13386-35534 GCA_018005585.1 Candidatus Hydrogenedentota bacterium
GCGAAGGAAACCATCATCGTGACACCGCCCGGCGGCAGCCCGTCATCGAATTGAGAAGAGGCCTTGCAGGCGGGTGAAGCCGCGTGCGAGGGAGCAATTCTTGTGCAGTTGGCATGAACGCCAGAGTTGAGGTGGAGAATGAAGAAATGAAGACGACATCAGGGTTGAAAAGCGAGCGACGGTCCGCGCGGCAAATGGCTTGGACGTTTTTCTGCTTTCTCGCGTGGGGGGCAATCCTGCTTGCGCCCGGCGCATATGCTGCGCCGTGCAGCGTCAAGCCGCCGGTCGAATTGACGGTTACGGCGGACGAAACGGCGCTCGCCGGCGGGGGGCAAGCCGGCGTGACGCTCTCGGCCGTGCCAGATGGGGATGTGCCTCAGGCGGAGGCGGTTTTCGCGGTGACGTCCGGGGATATCCTGATAACGGGACCGGTGCGCGTGGACCTGGGCGCCCTCCGGGCGGGGGAGACCTGTTTCGCGGAAACCGGAATTCGGTTGACGGGCAAGGGCAAGAGCGAAGTCCGCGCATGGCTGAATGCGTATGACGAGAACGGCACCCCGCTGTGGGCCCGTTCCCGCGCCTTGTACGTCTTGTCCTCGGAGGGCGATATCCTCACGGGCCAGAGCAGCCCCTATGAACTCGACATCCGGCATCTCGAAAACGCGAGAGCGGCCAAGAAACTCACGGACGAGGCCTATGAAGCAAGGCTGAACCAGGTCCGCGGCGGTGGCGCGATTGAATCGAAGAGCGTGAGCCAGGGCATGGCGAAGGCGGGCACAATCACCGTTAACGGAACCATCCTCTGGACGGACAACGTTGGCAATACCCACCCTTCCCGCTACGTAGACATAGAAATCCGAGACGAGAATATCGCGGGCTCCGAATTGGCCGCCACGGTGCAGACATATTACGATGGGACCTTCAGCGCGACCGTCGAGAACTCGGACACATTCGGCTTGAACGGCCGAGATATTTTCATCCGCGTCATCGCGAACGGCGTCTACACGCGCGTGCACCCGCCCGGCAGCGGCGACGCGCATTTCCTGCAATCTTCCACGACAAACGACGTGACCGACGGCTCCACGGTCACGATCAACCTGACGGCGAACAATACGGACGACAACAACCGCGCGTTTTCCGTGCTCGACGCATATACGACGATCTCGCCGTACGGGAGTTTTTTCACCGTAGTGCCGAAGATCGAAGTGGATTTTCCAACGACGGCCTCGACTTCGAACTATGACGGCACCGACTTGTCCATTCTCCGGGACGACTGGATCGACTGGGACGTGATCCATCATGAATTCGGCCACTATTTCATGGACATGGCCAACATCGAAAACAACCCGGGCGGCAGTCACAATCTGGACGAGAACCTGGGGGAACGGGTGGGCAAGGACGCGGGCATTCGTCTTGCATGGGGCGAAGGATTCCCCACGTATTTTGGGACGGCGGGGCAACAGTACGGGTATGCTTCGAGCCTGAACGTCCCCAATGTGGGCGACTTCTTCTACACGGACACGATCGACGCGACAATCAACTACGGTCTGGAGCCGGCGGCGGGGAGTCTGGGCGAGGACAATGAACTATCGGTGCAACGTATTCTGTGGGACTTGTATGACACCGGAACGGATGCGCGCGATAACGTCGCGCTCTTTGACTATGGCGTATTCCTTCCCGCCTCTTCGGCGGGCGCGGTGAACCTGTCGCAGTTCTGGAACGGCCTGATTGCCGGCCTCCCGATGGAGACCACCGTGGCGTGCGGTTGTATCTTTGCGGACCACAAAGTAGCGCCGGAACCGACGGACCCGCCGAATGGGGCGACCGTCGGCGGCGGCACGCCGCCGACTTTCAAGTGGGAGGCCAACGGCGGCGGGCCTACGAAGCGGAACAACAAGTTCAAGGTCCAATTCTACGACGAGAATTTCAGTTCGCTGATTTTCGAATCGGGTGAGCTCGACACGACGAGTTACACGCCGTCCACCGCGGATTGGAACACCATTCTGGCGGGTGCAGAGCTTATCAAGTGGGTGGTCCAGGGCAAGAACGACGCGGCCCCGGAGACGGGCTGGTACGTCAGTTGTTCGCGAACGCTGAACGGCGCCGATATTGCGTTTGTGATCGACGACACGGGAAGCATGGCGGAGGAAATCGGCGGCGTTCGCGACGCGTTGATCCAGTTCATCGCCGGGCTTGAGGCGAGCGAAGAAGAGGCGCTGATCCTGGTCGTGACGTTCAAAGACGGCGTCTCTACACGTATTGCGTCGTCGGACCTGGATGCGGTGCTGGCGGTCGTGAGTTCGCTTACGGCAGACGGCGGCGGGGACTGCCCGGAGGCGTCCGTGGAGGCGCTAAACGTGGTGGCGCAGACCATTGCCCCGGGCGGGCGCATTCTGTTTGCCACCGATGCAGACCCGCACGCGGGGCTTGATATCCCATCCACAATCGCGACGCTGCGCGCGCAGGGGCTCAGCGTCGACGTGCTGTTGTCCGGCAGCTGCTCCGAAACCTACAAATCCGGAACGAACTTCAGCCTGGACAGCGCAATGGGCGAGATGTACGCGCTTGGTTCCAGTTGTAATTTCCCGGATTGCCCGGAATCGGCCGGCGCCGCGAAGACCCCGCCGGGTTGCAGCGGGCCCGACTGCAATGAGCCGGTGCCGCCGCCTGCGGATTTCCCGCAAGGCGCGATCGCGGTGTTTTCCGCCATCGCCGCTGAAACGGGCGGCATCTTTGCCTTTGTGCCGAACGTCAATATGGGCGACCCGGTTCCCTACAACAACGCCGCGCTCAATATCATGCTGGGCGCGATCAATCCGAGCATTCCGAACGTCAATCCGGCCACAGGAAACGCGGGCACGACCATTAACATCGTGCTGACCGGCTCGAACACCAACTTTAACGCATCGAGCGAATTGTCCTTCGGCGGCACGGGTATTGCGGTGAATTCCAGCGTTGCGGCTTCCGCCACGACGTTGGCCGCGAATATCACCATTGCGGAAGATGCGCCGCAGGGTTTCCGTGACGTAACTGTCACCACGGACTTGGGCAGTACGACCGAGACTGCCACCGGAGTGGGCGCATTCGAGGTCGAGGGTATTCCCGCCAACGTAGTCATCACGAGCGTATCTCCCGCTGCGGGCGCGCTCGGCCAGACGCTGGATGTCACCATTACGGGATACGGCACGCAGTTTGACGGGAGTTCGACCGCCGGCTTCGGCGACGGGATCATCGTGAATTCGTTTACGCCGGCGAGCGCCACGGAAGGCGTCGCGAACATCAGCATCGAGGATGACAACGCCGTGCTGGGTTATCACGATGTCATTGTCAACACGACGGCCGGCGCCGTGTACGAGAACGTGATCGGGCCGTTCCTCGTGACGACATCGAGCTTTGGCGCTTTCATTCCGAGGGTTGTAAGCGTGACCCCGGCTGCGGGGGCGCCCGGCGCGACGCTGAACGTGACCATCGTGGGCGAGAACACATCGTTCGAGAATGGCGAATCCGCCGCCGCGTTCAGCGGCGCGGGCATCACCGTGAATTCCATCTCCGTAACCAGCCAGACGGAAGCCACGGTGAACATCACGGTCGGCGCGGCCGCCGAACCTGGTTACCGAGACGTGAGCATCACGACGGGTGACGAAGTTGCGGTGCTGTTGAACGGATTCCTTGTCAGCGAAGTCGCGAACCAGCCGCCCGTGGCCGATGCGGGCGGCGACCAGACGGTGGTGGCGACCAGCGATACGGCTCTCGTGACGCTGGACGGTTCCGGTTCGAGCGATCCCGATGGTACGATTGCGGCCTATTCGTGGACCGGCGCGCCGGACCCGGACGACGTTGTGAATCCGGCATTGAACCTGGCGCCCGGCGAATACACATTCAGTCTCGTCGTGACGGATAACGAAGGCGCCCTGAGCACGGCAGACTCCGTTACCGTTACGGTCGAGCGCAAGCGTCCGCTGTTTTGCGGCGCGGCCGGGCCGGACAGAGGCGGGTCGTTCGCGGCCGACGCGCTGGTCATAGCGGCGGTTGTCCTGTTGCTGCAAATGTCCGCCGCGCACGTACGGCGTGCCGTCAAGAAGCGTGGTTGATCAAACGCGAACGCGGTAAAGCGTAAGAGCGGCTAAGGCCGTCTGACGATTCCTGCCGGAGACCGGCATTTCGTCAGGCGGCCTGTTTCTTCGCGCCGGCATTTAAGATGTCGGTCTCGCCCCAGTCGTGCCGATTCGGTCATGTCCGTTTTGTTATGGGTATGCTCAGTGACCCGGAACCCCGAACGAATCCGGGAATCTACCGGCCCGCCCACAGGCAAGAACTGCCGGATATGTTGATAACACGGAGAAGGTGTAGAATAGAATGGTGAGGTGTCTTGTGGGGTTTCAATCTCCAGCCAAAAGGGGAAATCGATTGAGACCGCTGGCGTCGTGCCGCAACTTTTGGCGCTGTTTGCTTCTTCATGTATTGGCGACACGGAACCGGAATCGGGAGAAGGTGAGATGGGAAAACAGGCTTTCTGCCCGCAATGTCACGCGCCGCTTCCTGCCGATGCGCCTGGCGGATTGTGCCCCCTATGTCTGATTAATCTTGCGAGGGACGCGTCTGTCGGCGAAGCCGCCGCGGATGGTTTGTCTTCACATTCCGTCACGTTGCCCGGGGCTGAACCGCCGTTCATCCGCGCCATCCAGGACTCAGGTAGCGCGGACGGGATTGACGTCCATGAGGCGCCGGGACGTTACTCGCATCTTGGTGAATACTCGCGGGGCGGCATGGGACGCATTCTGCTTGTCCACGACCGGTCGATTGGCCGTGACGTGGCGCTTAAGGAATTGCTCCCGCGCGTGGCAGACGAACGAGAAGATACTCCTGTACGGTATTCCGTGGAAGTTCTGGCACGGTTCCTGCGCGAAGCGCAGCTCACGGGGCAACTCGAGCATCCGGGCGTCGTGCCCGTGTATGAATTGGGGCGCCGTCCCGACGACACGCTGTACTACACGATGAAGCTTGTCCGGGGGAAGACACTCCACGACGCCCTTGTCGAGTCGAAAAGTTACGGCGAGCGATTGAAACTCCTGCCGCATTTCGTAGACCTGTGCCAGACGATGGCGTATGCCCACAGCCGGGGCGTGATTCACCGCGACCTGAAGCCCAAGAACGTCATGGTGGGAGAATTCGGCGAAACGGTGGTCATTGACTGGGGCCTGGCCAAATCGCGTTTTGGAACGGGCATGGCCGCGCAAGACAGCGAAATAGCGGAACGCATTCGGGCAATGGCGGGCGCGGCGGCGGACTACCAGACCGAAGACGGAACCGTGATGGGTACGGCGGCCTACATGCCGCCGGAGCAGGCACGAGGCGAGATCCAGAATGTGAATGAACGTTCGGACGTATACGCGCTGGGCGCCGTCCTCTATGAGATTCTCACGGGATGCCCCCCGTTCACGGGCAACAGCACGGAACAAATCATCGACAAGGTGCTTCAGGGCCGGCCGGCGCCTGTGCTTCAGGTCGAACCGCGGGTACCCCCGGAATTGGCAGCTATCTGCGGGCGCGCCATGGCCCGGCACCCCGAAGACCGCCACGCGTCCGCAAAGGAGCTTGCTGGCGATATCGAGGCATTCATCTCGGGCCGCGTTTTTCGCGAGCGCGAAGCGCGCGTAGCCTTCCTAGCCGTTGTCTATGCATTGGGGGCGGCGCTCATCGCGGCAGGCATCATCACGCTGGTTGCGTACAACTGGAAACGGATCCCCGCGCACGGCCAGGCCGCGCTGATCGTGACCACGATGCTCGTGCTCCTGGGTTGCGGCTTGCACTTCTGGAAGGTCTCGGCAACGCGGCCGCAACTTGGACATATTCTGGTGTATCTCGGCGTAATAGTGTTCGGTATCGACCTGTTGCTGCTTTGCAGGATATACCACATCCCGCTAGCCGGAAACTGGGGATTGGCGGGGCCGAATCGAGACGCGCTCGCCATGCGCGAAAACGTGCTCTTCCTCTTGTGGGGCATTGGCGCGTTCGTGGTTGCCTGTGCCGTTCGCAGCAATCCCATCACAATCATCGCTCTGGTCGCGAGCTTTCTGTGGTTCTGCGAGGAATTGTTCAGCTTCAGCGGTTCTTCTTTGGCGCCGCAGGTCTACTGTTACCCGGTGGTTATTGCCGTATTGTTCCTGCCCGCAGGGTATCTATGGGGAAGCGGCCGGCTTTTCGCCCTGCTCATATTGGCCGTGTCTTTCTCGTCCGTACTGCTCGTGGCCGCCAGTCCAGCCGCCAACGGCCCCAGCGTGCTGGGCATTCTGTTGGCAATGGCGGCGGCCATATTTCCGTGGGGTCTGCTGACTTCCTTCGGCGCAAGCCCCCGGAAAGTAGCTCTTCCCGCTCTCGGCTTGGGCATCCTGTCGCTCGCCATACCAGCGGTGGCGCTGTCCATGTGGCACGCTTTCGACCTCTTCTATGGCATGGACAAGTCTCTCGGCCTGCCGCCGGAGCGGTTTCTGCCCGCAATTCTCGCCTGCATCGTCGCCTCGGTTTTGTGGCCGCTCGCGGCCTGGCGCGATTTCGGACCGCCGGAACTGCGTACGCTTGCCTGCGGATTCGCCCTAACTCTGCTGATTGCCATCAGCACGCTTGCGGCGGGTTGCATGGCCGAGTCGCGCCTTGGCCCCGTTGTGGGCGCAGAGCCTGCGGGCGCGATACTCGCGATCTTCGCCGCGGCGAATGGGGCGGTCCTGATTTTGGGCGGGTCGGTGACCTGGACGGGCGTCTTGCTGCTGAGCCGCCGCATCTTCTGGGCTGGAACCTTTTTTATCGCGGGCATCGCGGCAACGCGCATTCTCGAAATCGACATGAATTTTCAATACAAGGCTTTCTTCTTCATTTGCGCCGGCATAGGCCTTATTGCCGCGGGCATGCGTTTTGAGTCGTACCTCAAAAAACGGAGGCTAGTCTGATGTGGAAGCGTTATGCGTGGGCCGCTGTGGCGGTTTTGATGCCCTTGAGTCTGCTGGCCGTACTGTTGCTGCTGACGCCCGGAAGCGAACGCGCGAAAGACGACACGCGCGACTCCGCACAAGCGGTTCCCGAGGGTAACGCGACCGCGCCTCCGGCACCGCACGAGCGGCCACCCGTCGCGCCGGAGGTGGCCCAGAACGTGCTGGACCGGATGATTGGCACGTGGGACTGGGAATCAACAACCTATGCCGGCGCTCAGGAAAACCGTGCAACCGGCCGGAACACGTTCACTCGCACCCTGGGCGGCAGATTCGTTCGCGAGACCGGCGGTGATTCGGATAACAAGAACGCCATCCTCGGGTTATACGCGTATGACACGAACAGGAAATGCTATCGATGCTGGGGTTTTGGCTCGGAATTCGGCGGGCCGCAGGAGCCGCTGAATGGCGTCTGGAATGGGGCTGCTCGCACGTTGGACTGGACCAGTTCGTCCGAGCAGGGCTATGCCCTGACGATTCAACACCGCTTTCCCGGCGACGATACCATCGAGTGCAGCATCCTCGGAAAAGAGGCGTCCGGGAATACCGTTTTCCGTGCGGAATATCGGATGCGCCGGTTCAAGGGGGCGCAGGTCTCCGATGAGCCTGCGGCAGACTATGGCCCGCCGTCCGACGGACAGTCCCCGGAACAGAAGATACTCGACCAGCTGCTTGGCAATTGGAGCCAGGAAGCGATTCTGTTCCCGGCCGTGTGGACGCCCGAGGAAAAGCATATCTCCGGCACCTACGCATTTGTCCGCATACTTGGCGGAACATTCGTTCAGCAAACCGGCGTAGACTCGAATGGGGACAGTTGTCTGATCCTGTACACGTACGATGCGAAGCGAGGATGCTTCCGGACGTGGAATTTCGGCTCAAACTACGACGGCCCCGAGGCATCGCTCGATGGCGCTTGGAACGAGGCGGTGCGGACTATCGAGTTTAGCGGCAAGGGAATCGACGGACATCCGATAGTGACCGGCCGGATGCATTTTGAGAGCGAAGGCAGAGTCCTAAGTAGCGTTACGATAAAAGAACTGGACGGCGCGCTCCTGATGCACGAGGAATTTATAATGACCCGTTTCGCCGCACCTCCTGCCGCCGGCGCTCAAGGCGCCGCCGCGGTGGTTCCGGCAGCGCAGGCTGGCGCGGGTACGCTGCCGGAACCAAATCCCTATGCCCCGAACATGACGATGCAAGATTTCATCGGCACCACGTGGGAGGTGAATCCAACTTCCTACGGCCCTGTCCACGTGGAATTCCTGGACAACGGGCGCGCCAACGTAACGTCGACTACGTTGAACATGACACTTGGGGGGACGTGGCTCGTCAACGACAACCAGTTGTTTACCCGTCTTGACGGCTCCAGCGAACGGACCAACCAAGTTACCATACAGGGCAACACGCTTACTGCCCCAGGAGTCACTATCCGGCGAATACGTTAAGGAAGTTGGAAGCGGGCCTCGGCATGCATTTTGAGACAACACGATGGAGCGTCGTGAACGCGGCGAAGTCCGGCGATGCGGCGGGCGCCCGGCAAGCCCTCGCAACGTTGTGTTCCACTTATTGGTATCCGCTTTACGGCTATATCCGTCACAAGGGCTATTCCGCGGAGGACGCACAAGACCTTATTCAGGAGTTCTTCGCACGCTTTCTGGAAAAGAACTACCTGAAGGACGTGGACCCCGCCAAGGGGAAGTTCCGTTCGTTTCTCCTGGCATCCGTGAATCATCTTCTATCGAACGAACGAGACCGTGCGAGAACAATAAAGCGGGGGGGCCGGGTGACGTTTCTCCCGCTTGATTTCACCGCGATTGAGGACCGATATGCGGCGGTAACGCCCGCCGCGCTTTCGCCGGAAAAACTGTTCGACCGCGCCTGGGCGCTTGCGTCGCTGGAGACGGCGCTCTCGCGCCTGCGGCAGGAGTATGTCCGCGCGGACAAGTTAGCGCTGTTCGATCGGCTCGAGGGAACGCTGACGGGCCAGGAGCCGTGTTCGCGCTACCGCGAGGCAGGCCTTGAATTGGGCCTCTCCGAAGAGGCGGTCAAGACAACGGTCCACCGGCTGCGGCGCCGGTATCGTGACCTGCTCGTCGAGGAAATCGCCCACACCCTCGCCGAAGGGGAGAGCGTGGACGAGGAACTGCGGCACTTGTTTGCGGCCATTGGTGGATAAGCCGCAACTTCGCGCCTGCCTTTCCTTCTCTGAATAGTGGATGCGGGAATAACCTCGGGGGAGGAACCGCATGACGAGGGATTTGCCCCGGATACCAATTGCGCCGGTCACCTTGCTCCGGCGACGGAGGGCATGACAATGAACGAAAAGACAAACCTGGGGGGCGCGTTTGCAGCGGTCCTGACGATTGTGACGGCGCTGCCCCTGCTGGCCAATCTGGCGTCAGGGCCTGGAAGCGCGCCACAGCACCAATCTCCGAATAAGACTTCGGCAAGACGTTTCCAAAATAGATTACAGATCAGGATGGATCTACTATGAACAGCAGGGATAGATTTATAATAGTAATTATTTTATTATTAGGTATATCATATTTAGCAGTAACATTCTTATGGACACTGGACCGCGATGAATCCGTCGGACAACCGGCCACGTCGACGACCTATAACCTGGTATCCATCGATGGACTGCAGTTGCCCTGCTCGCCTATGCACGAAGGCGGACGGGTGCCGGAGATCGCCGGCGGCTCTCTCACTGTCAGGAGCAATGGGACATTCTCGGGCACCTTGAGATTCAGCAATCCGAACATCGTGGTTCCGGGCGGGGACGGCAAGAATCCGGGGACCTACACAAGAGAAGGCAACACGCTGATTATGGAACATCCAGGCGCCGGTTATACGCAGGCAACCATCGAAGGCGACACGCTCACGATGTACAACGAAGGCATGCTCTTTGTCTATCAGCGGTGACCGTCGTCGCGGTTCTGGCTGCCCCGCAGGCGGCCTCGCGCGGGGCAGCCGCGGCTGGGCCCGGGGAATTCGGCGGGCTTCATCTCCGTTACGCCTTCGTGAAGATTATGAGAAAGAAAGGGAAGCGAAACAGGAGAAACGTCGATGTCTCCGGAGAAGCGCTACCGCAGGTGTGGCGCAGCACACGCGTCAGGCCAATTGTTCCTCGATCCACTCGCGGTTGCGAACGGCTGAATCGAAGGGATTCCGGTCTTCCGGTTCGTCTTCCCAGGAGTACCAGCCGGCATAACCGGTGTCCTTCAGCGCGGCGATGCACGATGCGACCTGAGCCACTCCCTCGCCGAGCAGGCAGGTCTCGTGCGCGCCCGCGGCCTTGACGTCCTTGAGGTGCGTGTGCCGGACCAGCGGGCCGCATGCGCGGATGATATCAGGCCCGGAAACGCCCTGGGTGCCCAACCAACCCGTGTCGATGCAAACCCCGAGCCACTCGTTGCCGCCGCCGACCACGTCCAGCAATTCCTGCGCGGTTTTTTGCGGATGGTTTTCGACGTTGAAGCGAACGCCCATCTCCCGGCACATCGCCGTTGCCTGTTCGGGCGTGTTTTCCCCGATGAACCCGTTGATTTGCGGGATGCCGAGCCATTGACAGATTTCCAGGGTCTTGCGGCTCAGTCCGCCCCCATAACCGATGGCCTGGAGCCCACAGTCCTCCAGGACGGCCTTCCAAGCGGCGCCGCGTTCGCGGTCCATCGCTTCCGGCGCGGCATGGGCTTCCCACACCTCGACCGCCTTGAACCCGTGCGCCGCGATTTCGCGGCAGATGGAGCGCCAGGCTGCCGCATCGGTTGCGGCAACTGTTCTCTTATGCTGGTCGCCCCAATGAGCCAGTTCAAAGCGGTAACCCGTCTCTCGGGCTACCAGATTCGCGGTGACAAACGCGATCCGCGCATCGGTGGCCGCGTGACTCTTCATGTTCAGACCTCCCCATATGCCTGCCGGCAAGGCCACTCCGGAAAGGAAGGTCTTGGCGAGAAATCTCCGCCGCGAACAGTCTCCCGGTTCGTTCATGGTCACTTCCCTTCTGATGGAATGTTCCCCGCTATCATCTCCGGAACACGGCGCGCATTCAAGCCGCACTGACTCGTGACGGCTCCCGCGCATCCCAACCGTCTGCGGCGCCGTTGTTTTCCGCGCCGGTTTTCCGGCGGATCCCGGGGCAGTTTCCTGGTTGTCATTAGGCGCCGATCCTGCTAAACTTCGCGGCAGCAATGGTTTAATACGATATCATGCTCAACGGAGTGCCGCGCATCCTGGTCATCCGCCTCAGTGCGATAGGCGATGTCGTTCGCGTGCTTCCCGCCTTGGCCGCGTTGCGGCAGCATTTTCCCCACGCCCAAATCGACTGGGCTGTCGAGTCGAAGGCCGCGGGCATCGTTGAAAAACACCCCGACTTGGACCAGTGCCATGTCTTCGAGCGGCGGCGGCGAGGCGACGGGCGTGTAGGCGGCTTTCTGGCCTTTCTCAATCTCATTCGGCGGCAGTGTTATGACATCACGGTGGATTTCCACGGCATTTTCAAGAGCGGGCTCATCAGCTTCTGGTCGCGCGCGCCGCAGCGGTTGGGGTTTGCATCGCCGCGTGCCCGGGAACTGAGCTCCTTGTTCTACACGCGACGGGTTCCGCTGCCGTCGATGCGCCTGAACCGTGTCGAGGAGAACCGGCTTCTGTGTGAGGCGCTGGGAGTCTTGCACCATGACGTTGTGGATACGTTGGTGTCTGTGCCCGAGGCCGCGCAGATTGAGGTGGACGCTTTCTTTGATACGGCCTTTGACGGCAATAAACGGGTAATCGCGATCCATCCGGCGGTGGAGCGGGGATCGAAACAGTGGCCCTTGGCTTCGTACGCGGCGCTGGCGGACCTGCTCCTTGCAGATGGACGTTTTGAAGTCATGATTACATGGGGGCCCGGTCAACGCGGGATTGCCGAGACGGTTGCGGCGCTGGCCAGGCGCAAGCCGCTGGTCGCTCCGGAGACGCCTGATCTGAAACACTATGCGTGGATGGTTCAGCGGTGCGACCTGTATGTCGGAGGCGACACGGGTCCGATGCACATGGCCGCCGTGATGGGCACGCCCGTGGTCGCGATTTTCGGGGGTACGGACCCGCAGAAACATGCGCCCGCCGGCGCGCCGGCGCGCGTGCTGTACGCCGGACCGGAGCCGCCGCCGCGCCGGGTCTCGACGTGGGCCGCGCAGGAGTATCTGAATCGCATCACGCCTGAGATGGCGTATGATGCTTGCGTCATGCTGCTCATGAAGACGGGCGGCTAATCCCGCATCTCTCGTGCGCCGCCGGTGTTGTTCCCCCGTCAGGACCGCGCTCGACATGCGGAAAGCGGGCGCGTATGCTGGGATGGGTGGCACGCCGGGAAGACAGGGGGCCGCCATCCGGCGGCCGAAGAGGAGGACCATGTCATGTGTACGCACTGCACGCGCCGGCAATTTCTGGGGGTAAGTGCGGCAAGCGGAATCGCGATGGCTACGGGCCATCTGGCGGTCGGCGCGGATGCGCCGGGCACGGCCCCCGCTAACGGCACCAAGGTCAGAATCTGTGTCATTATTGCGGGCGAGCCCGGGGAACGCAGTTGGAATCCGTCGGAAGCGGAGGTCGCGGCCGCGCGGGACCGCCTGGCGGTCGCGGAGAAGAATCTCGGCAACGTGGAATTCGTGGTCGGCCAGGCGAACAACGCCGAGCAGGCCGCTCCGTTGCTGGAACAGGCAGGACCCGACGCGCCCGTTCTGGCCATCAGTGCGCATATTTTCGGCCCGGCAAGCGTCCTGCCCGCCGTGTTCGCTCAACACCGCCCGGTCGCCCTGTTTCACCTGCCCGTCGTTGGCGGGCACGACTGGTGCCTGGTGAAGCCGTGGCGCGATGAGGGCCAACGAATCACGCTTTTCAATAGCACCGACTACGATGAACTCGAGCGGGCCGCGGCATTGCTGCGCGTGGGGCCCTTGCTGCGACGGAGCCGCGTGCTGGTTTCCCCCCCGTTCAAGGGCACGCCCGAATCTTATGCACCGGAGATGGTGAAGGACCGGCTGGGAGTGGAACTGGTGCAGATTACCGACGGACGCTATGACGAAGTCATGGCGAACGTGGACGCCGCCGCCGCGGAGGCGGAGGCGAAGACATGGATCGACGAAGCGCAAGAAATCGTCGAGCCGGCACCGGAGGATATCGTGAAGGCCGCCAAGGCCAGCCTGACCCTGGAACAGTTGATCGCCGAGAACAATGCGAACGGATTGTGTGTAGGGACATGCATGCGCTGGCTTGACCGAGGCTTTCCGTGCCTTGGCTTCTCGCGACTGAACGACCGGGGCATTCCAGCCGCCTGCGACGGAGACATGGACTGCCTCCTGACCATGCTGGTCTTTCAGCATGCGCTGAACCGGGCGGGTTTCCTTGGCAATGCGGCGGGCGTGGATACCTCCAGGAACGTGTTTCACCTTTCGCATTGCTCGGCCCCGCTGCGCATGGAAGGCCCGGAGAGCCCGCGTTCGCCATACCTGCTCCGCCGCCATGCGGAAGTCCGCGGCGGCGCGGTGACCGAGGTTCGCTATCGCACCGGGCAGAAAGTCACCTTTACCAAGCTGGTCCATCTGGACACCTTGCTGATGTTCACGGGGACCATCGTTGAAGTGCCTGAAGTGCCCAAAGACCGGGAGCGCGGCTGCCGCACGGAGATCGTGGCTGAAGTAAAAGACGCGGATAGCCTGCTGGACAACTGGGGCGGCGGCGCGCTCGGCGCGAGCGCCAAGGACTACTATGCCTCGCTGCATCGCGTGGCCTATTATGGCGACCACACGCGAACGATCCGGCATTTGGCTCATTTGACCGGAATGAAGGTCGTAGAAGAAGTCTGACGGCGCCAGGTCGTCTTGGATCCAAGCGGTTGGGGCCGCCTGCGCCGGAAACGCGCGCGGCACAGGAATAAGGGAAGGGACGTAAACGGTTTCTGGCATGGCTCATGCCTCAGCCGTGGAACAAGCCGTATGTGTCAAGGCCGAGTAGCGCCCCTGATGCGAGGGCGCACCGGTCACGCAGGGGTTTCAGACATGCACCACCAGCGAAGGTCTTCCAATACGTGCGTGATTGTGTGTACGGGCAAGGATTGCAGAGATAACGGGGCCAAGAAGGTCTTCAGCCGCTTGGAGGACATGTTACAGGAAAGGGGGCTTGAAGGCCGCGTTCACTTGTGTAAAGGCGGCTGCTTGGGTGAATGCCGGAGGGGCCCTAACGTGCTGGTGTATCCGGGGGGCGATTGGTATGGCGATGTGCGGCCCCGCGATGTGGGCGCAATTCTGGATTCCCTCGCCGGCTGAACGTGTTTGCCGCCGTTTGCGCCACGGCGCAGCCTTTGCTTCCATCGCGCAGCACCTTCTAGAATGCACGGAAGTGCAGTGTGCGGGGTTCAGGCATGTCAAAGCGGCAACCAGATGACACGCAGCGCGTGCAGACGCCCGGCGAGGGTTCCTGCCGGGCCAAGACGGCGTCTGACGCTGAGGAGGAATCCGGCCGGCTGTTGCGTGCGCTGCATGCGCGCAACCGTAAGTTGGCCTGTCTCTACGCGGTAGGCGAGACGCTCCGCGGCCGCGACCTGGATGGCGTCGCGTTTCTCCGTGTTGCCCGGCTGGTCAAAAAGGCCGCGCTGCGCCCGGAAGCCACGCGCGTGCGCATCGAGGTGGATGGCGAAACGTACGGAGACGAGTCTCCGGACCCAAGCGCGCCCTGTTTCGCCATCGCACTCGAAATTGCGGGACGCAAACGCGGCAAGCTCGAGGTTTCCCATGCCCCCGCCCCGGCCGCGCCGGAGGAACCGCCGTTTCCGGCCGAGGAGTGCGAATTGATCCAGGCGGTGGCGAGGCAAGTAACCGATGCGCTCGAGCGGCGCGAGGCGGAGCGGCGGCTCCTGCAGGCTTCAAAGCTCGCCTCCATCGGCGAACTGGCCGCGGGTGTCAGCCATGAAATCTGCAATCCCATCAACGGTATCATGAATTGCGCCGATATCCTGATGCAGCAACTCGACCCGAATTCTGATGTATGGAGCTATGCCGAGATGATCCGAGCCGAGGCGGACCGCGTGGCGCGCATTACGCGCAAACTGCTCCGGTTCTCGCGGCACGACCTGGAAAAGCATAGCCGCGAGCGGCCGAGCGCGATGGTCAACGAGGTGCTGGTCCTCTGCACGAAGAAACTGGAACGTTCGCACATTGCCGTGCGTGTGGACGTGCCGGAATCCCTGCCCGAAATGCTCTGCCACAAGGAAGAGATGCTCCAGGTGCTCATGAACCTCTTCTTGAACAGCATTCACGCGCTTGACGAGCGTTTTCCCGGCGCGCATCCGGAGAAGCAGCTGCTGGTATCCGTGCGCGCGGGAAGGCACCGCGGCCGGCGCCTGCTGCGGTTCACCCTGGAGGACCGCGGCACGGGCATTCTTCCGGCCAACAAGGACCGCCTGTTTGACCCGTTTTTCACCACCAAAGGCCGCGACAAGGGCACGGGCCTTGGGCTGTCGGTGTCGGACGGGATCGTCAAGTCTCACGGCGGCGTGTTTTCCGTCGAGAGCGAATATGGCCGCTTTGCGCGGTTCCAGATCGACCTGCCTGCCGACCATGACTGGACTCTCGAGGCGCCCGCCGGCAGCGAAACAGAATGGGAGACCTGACGATGGTGCGGGTCCTCGTGGTCGAGGACGAAGGCGTCCTGCGCCTGACCTTCAAGCAGTTTCTGCGCACGGAAGGCTTTGAAGTCCATATGGCGGAGAACTACGAGCAAGCCGTGGCGCAGCTCGAGGCGTACGCGATCGACGTCGTGGTTACCGACATCATCCTCGAAGGCAAGACCGGCGTCGATTTGCTGCGCTCTATCAAGGAGCGCGGCCTCGCCGCAACGGTCATCATGGTGACAGGCGAGCCCAACGTGGAATCGGCGGCGGAGGCGGTGCGCCTGGGCGCGTTCGACTACCTGGCCAAGCCGGTAACGGGCCGCGACCTGGTGCGCATCGTGCGCCTGGCGCTCGACCGGCGCAAGCTCGAGGAGGAGCGCAACGTCTACGCGGCGCGCCTCGAGGCATTCCGGCGTCATCTTGAGGCGGTGTTCAACAGCGTCAATGAAGGCGTGATTACCGTGGACGCTCAGTTGCGCGTGCTCGAGTACAACCAGGCGTTCCGGCGCATTCTTCACCTGTCTGACCGCAACCTGCGGGGCGCGCCGTTCGCCGAGGCGCTGCCGCCGGGCCTGTTGCCCGCGCGCAGCGCCATCGAGCGGACGCTGGCCTCGCGCACGCCGGTGACGGACGTGCGCATCGAGACCTGGATCCAGGGACAAGGCGAAAAGGTGCTGATGATCAGCGCGACACCGCTCGTGCGCGAGGACGGGGCGCAGTCGGGGGCCGTGCTGGTCGTGCGCGACGTGACGCGCCTGACCATGCTTGAGAAGGAACTCGAAGACCACCAGCCGTTACGCGATATCGTGGCGAAGAGCCGCGTCATGCGCGACATCTTCGCGCTCGTGCGCAACGTTTCCCCCACGGACTCGACTGTCCTCATCTGCGGCGAAAGCGGCACAGGCAAGGAACTCGTGGCTGAGGCCGTTCACCAGGCGAGCGCGCGGCGTGACGGACCGCTCGTGAAAGTGAACTGCGCCGCGCTGTCGGAAGAGTTGCTGGAAAGTGAACTGTTCGGCCACGTGCGAGGCGCGTTCACGACCGCGCTTTCCGACCGTATCGGGCGTTTCGAGGCGGCGGACGGCGGCACGATCCTGCTGGACGAAATCGGCGACATCTCCCAGCGGCTTCAGTTGCGCCTCCTGCGCGTGCTGCAGGCGCGCGAATTCGAGCGCGTTGGCGATTCGTTCCCCATGCACACCGACGTGCGCGTGATTGCGTCCACCAACCAGGACCTCGCGCAGCGCATCCGCGCCGGCCAGTTCCGCGAAGACCTGTATTTCCGTCTCAACGTGGTGCGCATCGACATCCCGCCCCTGCGCGAGCGGCGCGAGGACATCCCGCTGCTCGTCGATCATTTCTGCCGCCGGTTCAACGCCGTGTTCAAGAAAGAGATCACGGGCGTCGCCCCGGAGACCATGGACGTGTTCATGCGTTATGCGTGGTGGGGCAACGTGCGGGAACTGGAGAACTGCCTGGAACGGGCGTTCATTGTTTGCCACGATACGACGATCTTGCCGAGGCACTTGCCGCGCGAGATTCTCGCCGCCGGACCGGCGGGGCCAGACGCGGCCGCGGCGTCATTGCCGGTGCGCGCGCGCGCCATCGACGCGGAACGCCTGCGCGGCATACTGGACAAGACGGACTGGAACGTCGCGAAGGCGGCGCGCATGCTTGGGGTTGCGCGAAACACGCTGTACAACAAGATGCGCGCGTTTCAATTGATCAGACCCGAGGATTCATGAAGGCGATCCATGTTCGCGCCGGTTGGTGAAGGCGTGCTAACGCGCGGAAGGAAGACAAATGATATCAAACCGTATGTCGCGGCGCGGGTTTCTTCAATGTGCGGCGTCCTGCGCGGTGGTGGCGGCGGCATCACGAGCGGAGGAAGGCTCAAAGCAGGGGGAGACCCAGTCGGTCGACTTTCATGTCCACTTGGACAACAGCACGATTGACGCGGTCGTGGCGCTGGCCGCGGAGCGGGGCGTCCAGTTTGGGATTGTCGAGCACGCGGGCGGGAAGGAAAATCAATATCCCGTTGTCCTGAGCAATGACGAGGAACTGCGCGCCTACTGCGCCAAGCTCGAAGGCAGAGGCGTTTACAAGGGCGTCCAGGCGGAATGGACCGACTGGCGCGCTTGCTTTTCGAGGGGGGCGCTGGCGGAACTGGACTACGTGCTGACCGACACGATGACTTTTCCGGACCGGGCCGGCGTGCGCCGGAAACTATGGGAAAAAGACGCCGATCTGGGTGATTTGTCAACGTTCATGGACCGGTTCGTAGACTGGCACGTCTCGATTCTCGAAGAACAGCCGATCGACATCCTGGCCAACGTCTCATGGCTGCCCGGTCCGTTCGCGGACGCATACGAAACGCACTGGACGCCCGCGCGCATGGAGCGGGTCATTGCTGCGGCGGTCAAGAACGAAGTCGCGATTGAGATCAGCGCCGGTTTCCAGTTGCCGAAACGGCCGTTTCTTGAAGCGGCGAAGGCGCTGGGCGCGAAATTCTGTTTCGGCACGAACGGGCGCCACCCGAATATGCCAAAGCTCGATTATGCGTTGGAGACGGCGCGCGAACTCGGGCTGCGGCCTGAAGACATGTTCCTGCCGCATCCCGGCGGCCCTAAAGCGGTGCGGCGTTCAAGCTGACGGAACAGCGAGGCGGGGTGGGTGGCGCCGGAATCCTTGGGAAACGCCGGGTCAACTGCCGATGTCCGCGTGGTAGTCCTGCAACGATTTCGCCACCTGCTGTCCTTCCCGGCGCGCGGCAATGCCGCGCACGGCGGCCTGCGCCGCCGCCAGCGTGGTGATGTAGGGTATCCGGTACTTGATGGCCGCCTTGCGGATGTACGAGTCGTCGTAGATCCCGGATTTTCCGTTCGGCGTGTTGATGACCAGGCTGATCTCCCCGTTCTTCATCGCATCCACGATGTGCGGCCGGCCTTCTTTCATTTTCAGGATGCGTTCCGTGGCGATGCCCCGCTCCGCAAGAAAGGCATGCGTGCCCGCCGTGGTGCGCAGCTTGAAGCCCAGCTCGATGAACTGCCGCGCGATCTCGGTGCTGCCGAGCTTGTCCCGGTCGGTGACGGTGAAGAGCACGGTCCCCTCCAGCGGGAGCTTGGACTGCGCCGCCTCTTCTGCCTTGAAGAAGGCCATGCCGAAACCGTCGGCCATGCCGAGCACTTCGCCCGTCGACCTCATTTCGGGACCAAGGATGGGGTCCACCTCGGGGAACATGGTGAACGGGAAAACGGCTTCCTTGACGCCATAGTGCGGAATGGGGCGCTGTTTCAAGTTGAGGTCCGCGAGTCTGGCGCCCAGCATGACCTGCGTGGCCACTTTCGCCATCGGGATATTACAGACCTTCGAAACCAGCGGCACGGTGCGCGACGCGCGCGGGTTTGCCTCCAGGATATAGACCACGTCTTCGTGGATCGCGTACTGGATATTCATCAGGCCCACCACGTTCAATTCCATCGCGATGCGGCGCGTGTACGTGTTGATGGTGTCGAGATGCTTCGCCGGTATGCTGATTGGCGGGATAACGCACGCGCTGTCCCCCGAATGGATGCCCGCCAATTCAATGTGCTCCATCACCGCGGGCACGAAGGCGTCCGTGCCGTCGGCTATGGCGTCCGCTTCACACTCGATGGCGTTCTCCAGGAATTTGTCAATCAGGATCGGCCGCTCCGGGGTTACATCTACCGCCGCCGCGACGTACTGCCGCAGCATCGACTCGTCATAGACGACTTCCATGCCGCGGCCGCCGAGCACGTACGAGGGGCGCACCATCAGGGGGTACCCGATCTCCGCGGCTATGGCCAGCGCTTCCTCGATCGTCGCGGCCATGCCGGAGTCGGGCTGCGGGATGCCCAGGCGGCGCATGACCTGGCGGAAGCGGTCGCGGTCTTCCGCAAGGTCTATTGTCTCCGGCGTGGTGCCGAGAATGGGCACGCCGGCCTCCGCCAGTTCGCGCGCGATATTGAGCGGCGTCTGGCCGCCGAATTGCACGATGACGCCGGACGGACGCTCTTTCTCGTAGATGCTGAGCACATCCTCGACCGTCAGCGGCTCGAAATAGAGCTTGTTGGAGGTGTCATAATCCGTCGAGACCGTTTCTGGATTACAGTTGACCATGATGGACTCGACGCCCAGGTCGCGCAGCGCGAAAGCCGCGTGAACGCAGCAGTAATCGAATTCGATGCCCTGGCCAATGCGGTTTGGCCCGCCGCCGAGCACCATCACCTTGCGCGCCGGTGAGACGGATACGGAGTCCGGCGCGTTGTACGTGGAGAAGTAGTATGCGGCGTCCTCTGCGCCGCTGACGGGTACGGGCTCCCACGCTTCCGTGATACCGAGAGCGAGGCGCCGCGCACGAATCTCCGGCTCGGGCCGGCCGAGAATCCTGACGAGGTACTTGTCCGCGAAACCATCCTTCTTGGCCTGCGCGAGCAGCGCGTCGGGCAGGTCGCGCCCCTTGCACTGCAGGATCTGCTCTTCGAGGGCGACCAGTTCTCTCATCTGTTCGAGGAACCAGGGTTTGATGTGAGTCTTTGCGTGCAGTTCCCCGATGTCCGCGCCCTTGCGCAAGGCCTCATAGATGAGGAACTGGCGCTCGCTCGTCGGGTAGGTCAGCAACTTCATGAGTTGGTCGAGCGGCTTGCTGTTGAAATCCTTGGCGAAGCCCAGACCGTGCCGCCCGTTTTCGAGCGAACGAATCGCCTTCTGGAACGCTTCCTTGTACGTTTTGCCGATGCTCATTACCTCGCCGACCGCGCGCATCTGGGTGCCGAGCTTGTCCTCAATGCCTTTGAACTTCTCGAAGGCCCAGCGGCAGAACTTGACGACCACGTAATCGCCGGACGGCGTATACTTTTCGAGCGTGCCGTCGCGCCAGTAGGGGATTTCATCCAGCGTGAGGCCGCCCGCGAGCATCGAGGAGACCATCGCGATGGGGAAACCCGTTGCCTTGGACGCCAGGGCCGAGGACCGCGAAGTGCGCGGGTTGATTTCGATGACCACGACGCGGCCTGTTTTCGGGTCGTGCGCAAACTGGATATTCGTGCCGCCGATGACTTGAATGGCCTCGACAATGGCGTAGGAATACTGCTGCAGGCGGGCCTGCAATTCCGGCGCGATGGTCAGCATGGGCGCGGTGCAGTAGGAGTCGCCCGTGTGCACGCCCATGGCGTCCACGTTCTCGATGAAACAGACGGTGATCATCTGATTCTTGGCGTCGCGGACGACTTCGAGTTCGAGTTCCTCCCAGCCCAGCACCGATTCCTCGACAAGCACCTGTCCGACCATGCTTGCCGCGAGCCCGCGCGCGGTGACGGTGCGCAGTTCTTCAATGTTGTACACGAGCCCGCCGCCCGTGCCGCCCATCGTGTAGGCCGGGCGGATGACCACGGGGTAACCGAGCCGGTCGGCGATGCGTTCGGCTTCCTCCACGCTGTAGGCGAGGTCGCTTTGCGGCATTTCGATGCCCAGACGGTTCATGGTGTCCTTGAAGGCTTGGCGGTCCTCGCCGCGCTCGATAGCGTCCACCTGCACGCCGATCACCTTTACGTCGTATTGGTCGAGCAAGCCTTTGCGATGCAGCGCGGACGTAAGGTTCAAGCCGGATTGACCGCCCAGGTTCGGCAGGATGGCGTCCGGGCGCTCCTTGGCAAGGATGTCCGCCATGGCCTCGACCGTAAGCGGCTCTATGTAGGTGTGGTCCGCCATACCCGGGTCCGTCATGATCGTCGCCGGATTCGAGTTGGCGAGCACGACCTCATACCCGAGTTTGCGAAGTGCTTTGCAGGCTTGGGTACCCGAGTAGTCGAACTCGCAGGCCTGGCCGATTATGATCGGCCCCGAACCGATTATCATGACTTTGTGGATGTCGTCGCGGCGTGGCATACGTGTACCTACCTCTTGCCCGTATGGAAGGCGCAGACGTCCTGATACACGGCTTCCAGCTGAAGGGATAACCGCAACGATTCCAGCGCAGGACAGTATCTGGCGCTTCCGCCCATTGACCGCGGGGAGCATGCACACGACGGCCGTCGAGCTGCACCCTCCCCCTGCCGGAGGGGAAATGTACCCGAGAAGCGGGTGAAAACACAACTTGCGGAGGTTGCGGGTTCCGCTCGGACAAATGGAGTATTGTCGCGAGACGCACGTTGGCCGTAGAATGGATGTGTTGGACTGTTCTCGGCTTTGAAAGGCGTGAGCGCCATGCGCAAGACTCGTGCGAAATGCTTGTCCTGCCTGGCTGCGGCCGGTCTTTTGATGTCCGGCGGACTGGGTCTGGCCGCGGCGCAGCCTTCGCGTTCTGTCCGCTTTCATACCGCGGATCAGGACCATGACAGGCATATTGGCCTGTCGGAACTTCTGCGGGTAATTCAGTTCTACAATTCCGGGGTATTCCACTGCGATGCGGGCGCCGAAGACGGCTACGCGCCCGGTCCGGGACCATCAGACTGCGCGGCCCATGCCAGCGACTACAACGCGCAAGACTGGCGGGTAGA
>JAGMZX010000050.1 GCA_018005585.1 Candidatus Hydrogenedentota bacterium
TAGGTGTCGCCCTCGACCGCCACGCACACGACCGGCAGTTCGTTCGTGACGAGCGCGATCGGGCCGTGCTTCATTTCGCCGGCCGCGTAACCCTCGGCGTGGATATAGCTGATTTCCTTCAGCTTGAGCGCGCCTTCGAGCGCGCTCGGGAAGTTGTAGTTGCGGCCGAGATACAGGGCGCTCTGCGCGTCGCGGTATTTCGGCAGGTTCGCCAGGTCGATGATGTGCTGCTTGTTGTCAATGACCCACTGAATCTTGTCGGGGATCGCGCGCAAATGCGCAATCATCTCTTTCGCCTGCTTCTTGCTCATCACGCCGCGTGACTCAGCCATCCAGATGGTGAACAGGGCAAACGCGGTGCACTGCGACGTGTACGCCTTGGTCGACGCGACGCCGATCTCCGGGCCCGCCTGCTGATATACGACGCCGTGCGATTCGCGCGCCACGCTCGAGCCGACGACGTTCACGACCGACGCCACCTTCGCGCCCAGCCGCTTCGCAATGCGGATCGCTTCCAGCGTGTCCGCCGTCTCGCCCGACTGGGACACGGGGATCATGATCGTGTGTTCGGGCACGATGGGATCGCGGTAGCGGTATTCAGAGGCCAGGTCGAGTTCGACGGGCACCTTGGCAAATTTCTCGATAAGGTATTTGCCGACCATGCCCGCGTGCCACGCCGTGCCGCACGCGACGATCACGATCTTCTGGCACGCCTTCAACTCCGCGACGCTGATGTTCATGTCGGGGAGCTTCACCTCTTCGGAGCCTTCCTCGACGCGGCCCCGCAGCGTGTTGCGGATCACGTCCGGCTGCTGGTGGATTTCCTTCAGCATGAAGTGCGGATAACCTTCCTTCTCCGCCGCCGAGTCGTCCCAGTCCACCGTCTTCACTTCGAGTTGCACGGGGTTGCCATGGATGTCCTCGATCTTGTAGCCGTCGCGGCGAATTTCGCAGACCTGACCGTTGTCGATGTACAGCACCTTGCGCGTGTACTTCATGATCGCCGGCACGTCGGACGCAATGTACGCCTCGTCATCGCCGAGTCCCACGATCAGCGGGCTGCCGTGGCGCGCCGCGACCAGCAGGTCCGGGTTGTCCTTGCAGATCACGCCGATCGCATACGCGCCGGTGACGTCCTGCAGCGCGCGCTTGACCGCCACGAACAGGTCGCCCTTGTAGTACTTGCGGACGAGGTGCGCAATGGTCTCGGTGTCGGTCTGGCTGCGGAAATCCACGCCCTCGGCCGTCAGCTGTTCGCGCAATTCCTGGTAGTTCTCGATGATGCCGTTGTGCACCACGGCGATCTCTTTCTGCATGTCGAAGTGCGGGTGCGAATTGACTTCGCTCGGCACCCCATGCGTCGCCCAGCGCGTGTGGCCGATGCCCAGACGGCCGCGCAACGGGTGCTCCTCGAGTTTCTGATCCATGGTCTTGAGCTTGCCCAGCGCCTTGATGCACTCGAGGCCCTTCTCATTCACAACGGCCACGCCCGCCGAGTCGTATCCCCGGTACTCGAGGCGGTGCAGCCCGGCCATGATCACTTCCGTCGGGCTCTTGTCGCCGATATACCCCACGATTCCGCACATGATCCTTTTACTCCTTTTCCTGTTGGTTCGCGAAGGCCGGCCCGGACTGCGCGGGTATGCACATCGCCCTTCGCCAACTACACGTAACCCCGGTCCGCAAGGGAAATCGCGGTCCCGGACGCTGCGCCCTCAGTCAGGGGGACCGCACGGCGCCTGCTGTGTCCGGCAGGACCTTCGCTCCAGGGTAGCCCGCTCGAGGAACCGCATGACAGACGCCCTCAGCGGCGTCTCCTGGCGAGAAAAGACCGCGCCCGAATGGTAACGGCCCGCGGCATGCCTCGGTCTCTTGGTTGAACGAGACTCCACGCCCTCGCTGCTGCAGCCGGATTATAGCCTTTTCACGCAACGACAGACAACTTTCGGAGAAAATCGAGTTTCTACACGGGAATACCGGGTTGGCGCGCCCCCGAGCTTGGTTACCTCCCGGCGTTACTGCGACACCTCGTCGCGGACCGCGCCGAGGTCAGAAACCTTGAGCCCCTGCTCCGGAACCGGCGCCAGGCCGCTTTCGCCGGGAGACGCAGCGGTTACGTGGGCCTCTATGCGGCGGGGAACGGCGCTGGGTTTTCCCGTCGCGTCGCAGAGAAGGCGAACAACGACTTCCCCCTTTCGGGCAAGCGCGTCTTCCAGGTCGACGCTGCATGTACTCAGGCCCTGTTCATCACGGGCAACGCCCGCCTGACGCCCGACGGAGGTAGGCGCCAGCCGGGGCGATTCCCAGCCGGCCGGCAGCGTGACCGTCAGAATGGCGTGTTCGAGCGGCAGGTTCTCCGCCCGCCGGCATGAAACCAGGATGACCGTAAGGCCAGAAGTATCAAAGTGGTACGATGAACAGCGCGCTTCCGCCGTAGCCACGCCCGTGCGCGCTCTCTCGGACACCGATGTACTCTGCGCCGAAGTGCGCGCCGCTTCGCTGACCTGCCTCTCCGGTGTCACCGCGGATACCCCGGCTGCGCTGTCAGACCCGGTGGCAAGCGCATTGTGTCCCTGTTCCGAGAAGCAGGCAAGATGCTGGCCGCTTGCCCCAATTCCCGCCACGCCATGAGCCGCCTCAGCCGCGGCGCCGCTGTCCGCGCTGGCAACGGCGTATTCGGCGCCCCAGCGGGAGTCTGCGCAGACCCCTTCCACTCCCGCTCGCCACGCGAGCGGGCGCACGCTGGACGAAGTGGACCGAGCCGACGATACAAATGTCGAGGACAGGGACGCTACCCCCGCGCCGCTTCCGGTTCGCCGGACCCCCGCTCGCTGAACCTGCCTCCCCGGCTCGCTGACTGTTGCGTGGAGGTCCGCCGCCTGGGCCGCCGCCGTACCGCGCACCCGCGCCGCTGCGCCCTGCACTTTTCCGCCGGAAGATGAATGCGTAACAGAAGGTGCGGACCCGCCAATACGCTCGTGTACGGCAACGGGAATGGTTTCCGTGCCTGTCATGCGCGTGGAAGCGGACGCCTGTGCGGCGGTCCCACAGGCCGCCTGTAACGGGGCTGCCGCCGCGGCCATCCCTTCCAAGGTCTGCGGAGCTTCCGCCTGCTCAGGTCGCAGCCGGCCATCGGTGGTCTGCGGAGCGACCCGCCCCGCGAGCGAAGCGAGGCCATGCGGCTCGCCCATGGCTTGCGGCGCCGCGTCAGAGGGCGTCACCGCCGCCCTGTCCGCCGCACGAACCCGCTCCGGCTGACCGGCCTCGATGCTGACCTGGACCGAACCAATGTATGATGCGGTCCCCGCATCGCCTCTTTGCATGAACGCAAAGGAAACGAAAGCAGCGGTCATCATGCGCGGGAGCGCGCCCCTTGTTGCAGGGCGCGCCCCGTTCCCACGGATGAGCGAATGAACGCGGTGCCCTTTCCCGCAGGGGAAGAACGGCATAATGGGCGCCTATTCCTTGACCTCGATCGAGTACGGCAGCCGTTCCGCGGCCCCCGGGCCATAGCCGTACCAGTACGAATTGTTCATGAAGCTGAAAGTCGGCTGCGGCACGGTCACCGGCGCCAGGCGCGCCTCCGCCTCGGCCTTCCGGATCGCCCAATCGAGCTTGGCACTGTCACGCTGGATCTCGTAATCGAGCATGGCGTTCTTCTCGCGCATGGCGAAATCAAGGTCCGCCTCCCGCACGCGATGCTCAAAAGCCAGGCGAACTTCCAGCCCTTCCATTTCCCGCTCGAAATCTATCTGGTCGTTCTGCAATTGATAGACGCGTTCCATCCGGCGAAGCAGTTCCTGCCGCGGGATGCGGATCAACACCTTCGCCTTCCACAGTTCCTCGTACTTCATCATGTTGAGCACGGGCTCCGGCTGCTGGCCCCATTCGCGTGTCACCCAGGCATCGGCAATCGTGGCCAAGGCCAGAACCGAGTCGCGCAGCAACTGCGCGTTGGAATCATCCCGCCATTCCCCTTCCGATTCCCGTTCCCAGTCGTGCGTGGCGCCCCGGCCGCGGCGAATCAGGTTAGGCCACTCCGCTTCGGTCTCGGTGCTCGAACTCGAGGTAAACTGGTCGCTGCCCACGAATTCTATGGCCAGCGCATCCGCCACGCGCCGCACCGCATCCAGATACGCCTGCTGTACGGCCTCGTATTCGCTCGGCGCCTGTTCTTGCGAGATGCCGATAAAATAGAAATACTCCTCGTGGCTCAGCGCCGGGTCTCCGGCAATATCGCCGGTGGCCCAGGAAGGCACGTGCGGCCCCGGGACTTGGTCACCCAAGGCTTGCTCACTTACCTCGCCAAAATCAATGCGCCGCGTGGTTTCGCATCCCGCGAACACCATTGCGAAGAGAGTTAGAGCTAATAAAATCATTTTCCCCTGTTGCATAGCTTCCGCTCCTTTCTGTGTTGCGCCCCGGATTCCCGGGAAGGTTGTACGATTATTCTCCTGGCCCGACCCGCCCCAATGCGGCCTCCCCAGCCGCAGATCTAACGGTTCCGGGACCTCGCGCGGTCCATCTCACGCGCGTACGTGCCGTGGATAGTCGCGTAATCGTTCGTGCCGAGCATATTCCCCAACCGCGTGACCGCAAGGATGCGCCCGCGCTTCCTGGCCTCCTGGATTGGGTCGTAGGCCCCTCCTTCAGCGCCCGCTATCTGGGATACGAACGTCTCACGGGGCGTGGACCGGCCATCCGGCGGGTACAGTTTTTGCGTCGGCGCGCCGCTTGCATCCTGAAGCCATACTTCGATATCGCGCGGGGATTCCAGGTCGGGCCCAAAGGCCCAAATCTGTCCGGAACCCGTGCGCAGATAGGTTCGCACATGCCCATTGCCCGCGCGTATGTTTTCCGACCGGACACTCAGGTGCGTCACCGTGCGCACCTCCGTATTCGCGCGCACACCGCCCGTGTCAGCACGCGGCACCCCGGTCGTAAAAGGTATGAACTGCACGACCGTAAGCTGTCCCGAAGGCCAGTAAGACGGCAAGCCCTCGCGCAGCCTCGCTTCCTGAGGATTCTCCGGCGCTTCGTTCGGATCGTACGTGACGATGGTGACGACCTTGTCTTGACGAATCCAATCGAGGTAATCGTCCTCGATGATGAACGGCAAGGCCCCGGCGGTCGCAAACGTGGTGCGTTCAAAGGTTTCGACCCAGCCATTGATCACCCGAGGATAGGGGTCGTTCGGATTGTTCACCATGAGTTCCAGCGCCACGACGCGCGACTTCAAGAGATTCAACTCTGCGCGCCACGCCTCAATCTGATCAACCAGGCTGTCCACAAGTTCCTGCGGAAGCAGGCGGTCCCTGGCGATATCGTCCAGACGAAGCCGCTCTTCGTCGCGCGCGGCGATCAGACTCTGCCGGGCTTCCGGCGTCAGCAATTGCGCGGCAGCCGTGGTGTTCTCGCGCAAGCGGCGGTCCGCGTCGTCAATGGCTTCGTACAGGCGCTCCAGCTTGGCGCGCAAGAGCGCAAGTCTGCGATACTCGTAGTTCTCCGGGAGCTTGACCTGCACCCGGTATGCGGCGTTCGCCTCGAGGTCGACCCGGGTCTTGACATGCTCCGCCGGATTCTCCCACGCAATGACGGCCGTAATCGGCGACCCCTGAAGCCGGGTGAAGTCTATCGTCTTGTCCCCGCTCCGCGTCGTCTTTATTCGGTATTTCTGGAACGCTATCGTGGGCGGATTCAACCTCCCCGTTTCGTCAGGGAGAACCATGGGGTCCGCCATGCGCAATTGAATGTATTCTCGCGGCGCGCAACAGCCGTTTGTCAAGAACAAAGCGGCCAGTAACAACGCACAGACAGGCTTGAGTATCCCGTACGCCATGGATTTGGTCCTCCCTCGCTGTTTCCTCGTATAACCACCGCGCGGCGCCGCACCCTGCGGCATCGCCGCCATTGCCTTCCGTCCGCGGCCCCAGCGCCGCCTCGCCCTGTAACCAGGACGCGCAACGCAAGGGCGCCGTCTATTTCGGCGTTTGGGCGTCTTTCGCCGCAACACCCTGCACGTCTTGACCCGCCGCCGGTTGCCCCGGAGCACCGCGCGTTCTCCGGCTCTGAGGCGGCTTGAGCGTTCTCAGTTCCGGTTCAGTTACCAGCTCGCGCCAGTCCTCGAATATCATGCGGCGGAGTTGCGGCCCCGAAGCCGCCTCGACAACTCGCAGGAAGAAACGTAACGCCCACAGAAGCCCCTCATCGTTCTTTGCCTGAATCACCACCCCGCGCAAGCCGACCTGAACACGCCAGGCCGTCGGCGCGCCAAACGATGGACACTCCTTGTCGAAAGGACTGTGTTTTGGCCGCCACACCACCTTGAGCATCGCGTTTCCATGATAGAGGCTGGTCTCGATGACCCGTTCTTCCGGAATCTGTGCGTGCCGGGCCAGGGCAAGGGCGTATTCACGCACAACGCCATCCATTTCCGGGTCTTGCGCCTTGTAGTAGATGTAGGAGTTGCCCCTCGTGCTGAACGTGCAGAAGTCGCGCCCCAGATTGTGGTAAGTGGGTAGAGACGTTACCGCCTCTTTCCATGGTTGCGGACTATCGCTGTTCCATTCGCCCCACGACGCGCCCGCGGCCAATAAAATGAGAAGTCCCGTCACACTCTTCCGCATGCCATACCCCTTCTTCGCAATTGCGCCCCTTCAGACCTCCCGGTCTAACGCGCACTTCCCATCGCAATACTCGTATACAGTTTCCCCTTACTAAACGGGAAGTGCGTGACACTATGACATACGCCGGGCTGTATGTCAACCTCCTTCTGAAATATCCGTAGCCGGCCTGGCGTCCTTACAGGAAAGGCCCGGATTCTGTGCCAGGCGGCACAACTGCGCACCCAGCGCCGCGATGGCCTCGCCCTCGTGCAACCGGGTGCGCCAAGGCGCCGGAATTCCGTTTTCTCCGTAGAATACCCCGGCGATCTGGCCGTAAATTGCGGCGGTTGTATCCGCGTCGTCGCCAAGGTTCGCCGCCATCAGGCACCCTTCGCGGAAATCCGCGCTGTTGTGAAAAGCCCACAACGCCGCCTCGAGGGTCTGCGCCACATAGCCCGTGCCACGGATCTCGGGCGGCTGCTTTTCCTTGAACGAGCCCCGCGTCACGGCATCGATCTCCGGGCATAACCGGTGCTCCTGCCAGTACCCGGGCGCCGGGGCATACCGGTCCGACAGCAGCGCGTCTTTGCTGGCGCCGCTCGCGGCGCCGGCGATCAGGCCGCCGAAATAGCGGCACGCGTCCACCGCGATTACGGAGCCATGCGTCGTACGCGAACTGTCGCCGGACAGCTCAATGGCCTCGGCCGGCGCGTGCGCGAACGCCAGCGGCACGGGCGCGAGGCGCATGAGCGAGCCGTTGCCGGACGCGCGCACGCTCGTGGAACCGCTGTACGGCGCGCCGGTTTCTTCATACCGGCGCAGCGCCATACTGGTCGTCATACCGATGTCAAAGCATCGGCCCGTGCTGCTCAGGTACCCGTCCCGATACCAGCGCACATATCGCCGCATCTGGTCCGCCGGGTCAAAGGCGCGGCATTCGACAAGGCTTTCCGCCAGGCACAGCGCCATCGACGTGTCGTCGGTCCATTGGCCGGGCGCCAATTGGAACGGCCCGCCGCCGGTCATGTCCTCGATCGGCGCAAACGTGCCCGGACGCATGAATTCGAGGGCGGTCCCCACGGCGTCCCCCACGGCCAGCCCCAACAAACAACCGCGATATCGTTCCGTGCGCTCCATGCGTCATGCCCCTTTCTCGCGGAATCCCGGGAACCACGGCGTTCCATCCCGGCACCCTTGTATTTTCGCTCGTGACGAAATACACTGACCATTGAATTCTGCCAAGAGGATACTCTGTCTCGCGGTGGGAGGGAAATGCGTTACATGGGCTTGATGCAACGTTATGGATGAGATTTTCACTATAGGACATTCCAACCACGCGCCGGATGCCTTTCTCGACCTGTTGTCCGCGCACCGCGTATCCGCAATCGCGGATGTGCGGTCGAACCCCGTCAGCCAGTTTGCACCGCACTTCAGCAAGGGCGCATTCGAGACGCTCCTACGCGACGCGGATGTCGAATACCAGTTTCTCGGCAGGGAACTCGGCGCAAGACGGTCCGAGGAAAGCTGCTACGTCGGCGGGCAGGCCAAGTACTCTCTGATCGCGCGGCTGCCCATTTTTCAATCGGGCCTCCAGCGCGTGCTCGCGGGCGCGGAACAGTACCAAGTGGCGCTGTTGTGCGCGGAAGCCGACCCGCTCGCGTGCCACAGGACCATTCTGGTCTGTCGCGAACTGGGCAAGCTGCGCCCGGGTTTGCGCATCACGCATATTCTGCCCGACGGCAACGCGGAATCCCACGAGGAAGCCGGTCAGCGGCTGGTCCAACTGCACGGGCTCGCACACGAGCTGTTCGGCAACCTCGCCACCGAAAACGGATTGCTGGAAGAGGCCTACAACCGGCAGGCGGAGAAGATTGCCTACCGGAGGCCGTTGGAGGAGTTATGAAGCTCTTTTCCATCGGGTTTACAAAGCGGTCCGCCGAGGACTTCTTCACGCGGCTCCAAGAGGCGGGCGTGCGCCGGGTCGTGGACGTGCGCCTCAACAACACGTCGCAGATAGCCGGCTTCGCCAAGTCGCGCGAATTGCAGTATTTCCTGCGGGTCATTGCAGGCATCGACTACGTGCATATGCCGGTATTCTCCCCAACGCAAGACATTCTCGACGCCTACAAGAAGAATAAGGGCTCCTGGGACGCATACGAACGGGAATTCCGCGGTTTGCTGAAGAAACGCCGCATCGCGGACAGCGTTATCCAATCTTTACGGGATGGGGATTGCCTCCTGTGCGGCGAGTACACACCGGAGCATTGTCATCGCCGCCTCGTGGCAGATTACGTGCAGGCGCGCCGGAAGGACGTCGAAATCGTGCATCTGTGAGCATGACCCGCTTCGTTATTCTTGCCAATTCATGGAAGCATCGGGACTGGTGCCTTGCCGGAATCGACCTGGACACCGGCAAGTGGGTGCGACCCGTCACCGAACTCGAGGACGGCCGCGTGCCGAAAACGCGCATGGACCTCGACGGATATTTCCCGGCCCTCCTCGATGTGCTGGAAGTACCGCTGGACGCCACAGGCCCCGATTTCGGCTTCGAGTGCGAGAACAGGACCATCCTGCCGGGAAAATGGCGGCGCGTGACCCGGCTGACGCCGCAGGACGTCCTGAAATATGCGGCGCGGCCGGACGTCGTGCTCCACAACCAGAAGAAGTACATGTCTGTTGGGGAACTGCATCGCAAACCGTTCCACCAACGGACAACGCTGCAACTGGTCAAGACCGATAGCTTTCGCGTGCGCGACGCGCGAAGAGCAGACACCGCCAAACCCAATTGGACCGGCATTATCATGTCGGGGGAGAAGGAACTGGAAGTCAAGATAACCGACCCGGTGTACTCGAACAAACTGAACCGAGGCTGGAAAGCTTGCCGGAAATGCCTGTTGACGATGAGCCTGGGCATGCCCTACAAACCGCCCGAATGGGGCGAGAAGGCCAAGCCCGTCTGCTGGAAGCTCATTGCGGGCATCCTCGAATTGCGCGCGCGGCATTCCATTGCCGCGTTCTTCTCGCGCGCAAAGGCCTTCATCCACGGAACCGGATGATCCGCGTGGAGCGCGCCAAGTCGTGGCGCCCGCCAAGGCCTCGGAGGAACTGGTCGCCGAGGCGATTCGTCTGCTGGCCGAGGCCCCCTCCGCCTGGGACCCGTGCGCGCATTTCTCCACCCATGCTACGATAGGAATCGCAATGAGCCTAACGCATACGGACGAACATGAAGACCGTGTCTTCAATCGGGAACCTTGGAGTGTACGCAGCCCAATGGACGGGCTATGATAGGAAGATTCCTATGCTGACCCGTATAAGACGCCCGAATAAACGCCCGAGTCCGCATCAAGAGACCGGAAGAACAGGCTTTATCACTCCCTCGATACGATATCTCGAGGCGTCTCATGCGGAAAGAAAGCAAGAAACCCGCATCTTATGCGGGTCCATCCGATTCTTTTGAGGTTCTTGCAGTCGCTGGCGCCCGCGCGAGAAAGAACAGGCTGACGCGGAGCCAGAGAGAAGGCAGACAGATGACATGACCAGAAGGCCGATGCGGGTGTACGCGGATACTTCGGTGTTCGGCGGCGTGTTCGATGAGGCGTTCGCGTTTTCAAGCCGTGCGTTCTTTGAGCAAGTGCGCAGGAACCGATTCGAACTCATTTCCTCGGCCTTGGTTGTCGACGAACTCGCGGACGCGCCCGGGAAGGTCCGGGATTTCTTTCGGGAACTTGCGAGCCATGTACATATCCAGGCCATATCGGCTGACGCGGTCCGGCTGCGTGATGCCTATCTGGCGGCTGGCATTGTCGGACCCGCTTCCAGGGACGACGCCCAACACGTGGCCTTGGCGACGGTCCTGGACTGTTGGACGATTGTGAGCTGGAATTTCAGGCACATCGTGCACGCACGCAAGATTCCATTGTACAATGGGGTCAACAGAGGACAGGGTTACAAGGAGATCGCGATCCATACCCCGCAAGAGGTGATTGATTATGAGAACGAAGAAGTTTGACTGCGTCGAGATGAAGCGTAAGGGAGCGCAGAAGGTATATGAGGCCACGAAGGGCATGACAGTTGCGGAAGAGGTCAAGTACTGGCGCAAGCGGACAAGAGAAGCCCGTCGGTGGCTCGCGGCGGGAACTGTCTCCAAACCCCTGTCCAGAACCGCCGGCCGTTAGCCACAAAAACGATGAACGCCTTTGACTGCAGGGAGATGATGCACGAAGGGCAGGAAGAACTTCACAGGAAACTGGATGGCATGACAGCCCAAGAGCGGCGGGAATACTGGCGCAGGCGGACCGAAGACTTGCGGCAGCTTCAGCAGCAGACTCGCATCAAGCAACGCCACGCGCAGGCCCTGGAGGAACTGAACGCGAGTCGCCCAACGGCCACGCCTCGCGAGTGAAGTGCGCGGGATTCGTCTTTGAGCAGATCACGGGACGCGAATTTGCGGCATCATCGGTTCATATGGACGATTGCGGCGGTGTTCATGGCCGCGGCGGCGATTGTGGTCGGCGCGCGCCAGGCCGTGGCGCCCGCCAAAGCCTCGGAGGAACTGATCGCCGAGGCGATTCATCTGCTGGCCGGCGACCCTTCGGCATGGGCGCCGCGGACGCGCTCGTCCATCCGCGCGGCGGCCGTGCTGGTCGAACGCGGCGAAATCCGCACGGCGGAAGGCTATTATGTGCTGGCGCTGCAATACATGCGCGAGCACAACGCCACCGGCGCCGAGGCGCTATTCAAGCGCGCCATAGCCGTGCGCCCGGACTGGAGCTGGCCCTACGTGGGGCTGGGCACGCTCCTCGGCGGCTACATGATGGGCCGCACGCAGGGCGCCATCGCCGCATTGCGCAAGGCCGCCGAACTCGACCCGCAATGGAGCCGGCCGCACGACAGCCTCGCGATCATCCTGCGCCTCGACGGGCGCCTCGAAGAGGCCGAGCAGGAGGCCGTCAAGGCGCTTGAACTCGACCCCGGCAATGTCGCGACGAACACCAACTACGCGAATCTGCTCGTGGCCATGAACCGCTTCGACGAGGCGGAGCAGTACTACGTCAAGGCGATCACCCTCGACCCGGGGCATTCCAAACCGTATTACAACCTCGCGTGCTTGTATAGCTTGCGCGGCGCAACGGCGGACGCGGTCAAGAACCTCGAGGAAGCCATCAAGCGGGCCGGAAGTCTGCGCGTGGAAGCGCGGATAGACCCCGACTTCGACCCCATCCGCGAGAACCCCGCGTTCCGCCGCCTGGTCTATGTTGAGGAATTCCGCCACGAGACGCTGGAAGAAGACGCGGCGCCCTCGACGCTGGACGCCGACGCGCCCCCGCCCGCGGAAGCGGCGGACCTGTGACCCGCGCACTCTTGCGCGCAAGGAGGGACCCATGACGGAACCGACCATTACCTGTCCCCAGTGCCGCTACGAGATCAAGCTTACGGAGTCGCTCGCCGCGCCGCTGCTCGAAGCCACGCGCCAGGAATATGAGAAGCGCCTCGCGAAGAAAGACCTCGACGTGGCCAGACGCGAGGACGGCCTGCGCAAGCGCGAGGAGGCGCTCGAAAAGGCCAGGGAGTCCATTGACAGCCAAGTCGCGGAAAGACTGCGCCAGGAACGGGCCGGGATCGCCGCCGAGGAAGCGAAGAAGGCCCGGCAAGCCCTGAGCACCGACCTCGAAGAAAAAAACCAGGCCATCACCGAACTCCAGGGCGTGCTGAAGCAGCGCGATGAGAAACTCGCCGAAGCGCAAAAGGCCCAGGCGGAGCTCATCCGCGCGAAGCGCGAACTGGACGACGCCCGGCGCGAACTGGAACTCACCGTCGAGAAGCGCGTTCAGGAATCGCTCGACGCCGCGCGCGCACAAGCGCGCAAGGAGGCCGAAGAATCGCTCCGGCTCCGCGTGACCGAAAAGGAACAGACCATCGCCGCGATGCAGAGGCAAATCGAGGAATTGAAGCGGAAGGCCGAGCAGGGCTCGCAGCAGCTCCAGGGCGACGTGCAGGAAGCCGAACTCGAGCAGGTGCTGTCCGCAAAGTTCCCGATGGACACCATCGCGCGGGTGCCGAAGGGCGAATTCGGCGGCGACGTGGTGCATGGCGTCGCGGGGCCGCTCGGGCAGGAGTGCGGCACTATCCTGTGGGAATCAAAGCGCACCAAGAACTGGAGCGACGGCTGGCTGCCCAAACTGCGCGACGACCAGCGCGCGGCCAAGGCGGACATCGCCGCCATCGTCACCCAGGCGCTACCGCGGGAAATCGAGTCCTTCGACCTGAAAGACGGCGTCTGGGTCATCCATCCGCGCGTGCTGCTGCCCGTCGCCGTCGCGCTGCGGCATACGCTCGTCGAAGCGGCCACGGCCCGCCAAGCCAGCGAAGGCCAGCAAACCAAGATGGAACTGGTGTACCAGTACCTGACGGGACCGCGATTCCGCCAACGCGTCCAGGCCATCGCCGAAGCCTTTTCTTCCTTGCAGGAAGACCTTGACAAGGAAAGGCGCGCGATTATGAAGCAATGGGCCAAGCGGGAAGAACAGATCGAACGCGTAATCCAGGCGACCGTCGGCATGTACGGCGACCTGCAGGGCATCGCGGGCAAAACCCTCCAGGAAATTGACGGGCTGAGCCTGCCCGGCCTTGAGGACGGAACGGCGTAAGAAACACGCGTGCAGCCACGGGCCGCCGGGTCGTGGTCACGCAATCCCGGGTTGTACCCGCCCTGACAGTCCCCGCCGCGAAAGGCCTCCACAATACCCCGTATATGCCCTATAATAGGGATTCGAAGGCCAGGGACATGAGCTGTACGGGCGTAATCGTGGCGTTCGGCGCACCGGGCGGGGCCGACCCAGGGGTGTCCACAGGCGACAAAAGAGCTTGACGAGGGGCTGGGATTATGATTTAATACCTACCGTTCGTTAGATTTGGACAGGGTATACCTACCGTTCGTTAAATGACGCGGCACGCATCGAGCGTAAAAGGGAAGGTAAGAAGCTATGGCTAGCGGTGAAGACAAACAGGCAAAAGACGCTGCAATGGAGTTGGCGGAAGCGGCACGGGAAACGGAGTGGCAGTTCCCGAGTTTCACGGCCGAGATGTTCAAGGGCAATTTCCGGTGGGATTTGGTGCATCCCTACCCGGAGCAGGACCCCGAGGACAAGAAGATTGGCGATGAACTGCAGGCCAAGGTGAAGGAAGTCCTCGAGAAGTACGTGGACCCCATTGAAATCGACCGTACGGGCGAATATCCGAAGGCGGCGATCAAGGCCCTGTCGGATTTGGGCATCTTCAGCATGAAGATTTCCAAGGAATACGGCGGTCTGGGACTCTCGCAGATCAACTACGCGCGGATGCTGAGCTTCATCGCGAGTTATTGCCAGAGCACGGTGACGTGGGTGTCGGCCCATCAGTCTATCGGTGTGCCGCAGCCGCTGAAGGACTTCGGCACGCCCGAACAGAAAAAGAAGTTCCTGCCGAAGATTTGCGCGGGCGCCATTTCGGCCTTCGCATTGACCGAACCGGACGTAGGTTCCGACCCGGCGAAGATGGGCACGACGGCCACGCCATCCGAGGATGGTTCGTACTACCTGCTCAATGGCGACAAGTTGTGGACCACGAACGGCCCGGACGCGGACATCATCGTGGTCATGGCGAAGACGCCGCCGAAGATCAAGAACGGCCGGGAAATCCCGCAGATAAGCGCCTTCGTTTTCGAGACGAAAGACGCGAACGGCAACTTCGTGCCGGGCTTTGAAGTCGTGCACCGCTGCAAGTTCATGGGCCTGAAGGGCCTGTCGAACGGACTGCTGCGTTTCAACAACGCGAAGGTGCCCGCGGAGAACATCATTGGCAAGCCGGGCATGGGCCTGAAGATCGCACTGACGACGCTGAACACGGGCCGGCTGGGCGTGCCCGCGGCCGGTGGCGGCGCGTGCAAGAGCTTCCTGGACGACGCGGCATGGTGGGCGGCCGCGCGCGTACAGTGGGGCCAGCCGGTTGGCAAGCATCAAGCGATTTCGAAAAAGATCGCGAACTACGCGGCGACAACCTTCGCCATGCAGGCCATGGTACAACTGACCTGTTCGTTCGCGGACAAGAAGAACGCGGACATCCGCCTCGAGGCGGCCGCCGCCAAGTATTTCTGCACCGAGCAGACCTGGTCCATTTGCGACGACCTGCTCCAGGTCATGGGCGGGCGCGGCTACGAAATGGCGACGTCGCTATACAACCGGGGCGAGAAGCCGTTCACGGTGGAGCGGTCGATGCGCGACATGCGCGTGGGCCGCATCTTCGAGGGCTCGTCTGAGGTCATGCACCTGATCATGGCGCGCGAAGCCATGGACACCCACTTCAAGCTGGCAATGCCGATCATCCAGCCGAAACCCGGTCAGAAGGAAGGCAAAGTCAGCCTGATCCTGAAGGCAATGAAATTCTACGCGGGCTGGTACCCGAAGACATGGATGCCGGCGCAGAAGAATTTCGGCGTGAAGCACCTGAGCGCGTCCAGCCGCGGTCACCTCAAGTTCGCGGCGAAGACCTGCAAGAAGCTGGCGCGGCGCCTGTTTCACACCATGGCGAAGTATGGCCCGAAACTCGAATACGAGCAGGTCATTCTCGGGAATTTCGTCGAGATCGGCGTGGACCTCTTCGTGATGGCGGCAGCCCTCTCCTACGCGGAACACCTGCTGGCCAAGAACCCGAACGACCGGACCCCGGAAGAACTGGCGGACCTGTTCTGCGAGGCTGCGCGCCACCGCATCGCCGTCAACTTCGACGCGGTCAAGCACAACTTCAACCGGAAGTACAAGAAGGTCGCCAACAACCTGATGGACGGGAAGTACCGCTGGCTGATCCAGGACGTGTACAACGAACTGCCGCCGCAGTACCGCGACTACGCAAAGAACGCGCCGAAGTCCGTGGGCGCGGAAGACCTGGCCTCGGCCCGGAAGTAGCAAGCGCAATCCTGGTTACATTTCGCGGGAGGCCTCCTTTGGGAGCGCCTCCCGCTTCTTTTGAGCGAGCCGCGCATGAAACAGGCGAGAGGAGGGGGGCGGTCAACCTGCGGCGCGCGCCGGGTCATTACGCGCCGGCGGCGCGCCAGCGCTCGAGCAGGTCATTGAGCAGTTGGGCGAACGGGATTTCGGGCGTCCAGCCGGTGTCGCGGGTGAGCTTCTCGTGGCTGCCGCAGATTTCGGGCACATCGACGCGACGGATGCGCGCCGGGTCGGACTCGATGGTGATGGGCACGGCGACGCGGGCGCACAGGGCCTCCAGCGCCGCACGAATACTCTGGGCCTTGCCGGAACATACGTTATAGGCGGCGCCGCTCTCGCCGCGCAGCGCGAGCAATTCGTAGGCGCGCACGACGTCGTTCACGTGCAGGAAGTCCCGCTTTGTTTCGAGATTGCCGACGCGCACACGCGGCGGCGCCAGTTCGGCCTCGATCTCCGCGATTTGCCGCGCGAACGCCGGCAAAACAAAGCGCGGGTCCTGGCCCGGCCCCGAGTGATTGAACGGCCGCACCCGCACGACATCCATGCCAAGCGCCGTGGAACAGTACGCGCAGTAGTGATCGGCGGCGGCCTTCGAGACGGCGTAAGGATCGTTGGGGCTCAGGGGATGCTCTTCGGTAACGGGCAGCGACCGGGGCACCCCGTAGGCGCCGGCGCTCCCGATATACACGAGGCGAGCCTTGGGGGCCAATTCACGCAACGCGTCGGTCAGGTGGATCACGCCTGCGAGGTTCACGTGAAACGTGGTGACGGGCTGCTGCGCGGCCTCCGGCAAATGCGCGACGGCGGCCAGATGAAAAACGTGCGTGAGATTGCCCGCCTGCTTGAGGGCCGCGCGCACTTGCTCGGGCCGCGTGATATCGCAGGCGACCGCGCCGGGCAGGCCCCGCAAGGCGGCACAGACCACATCCCAGTTCCGGCGCCGCAAGTAAGCGGTAAGCGCCCGGCCCACAAAGCCCTCAGCTCCGGTTATCAGGGCGCGCAACGTCATATGCGGGGCCTTTGGTTGCGCACCTGGTCCTCGACGCGGACCAGGTCAGCGTCGACCATCATACGGATCAACTGCTCGAAGGACACTTCCGGCCGCCAGCCGAGCCGGGCCTTGGCCTTGCTGCAATCGCCGAGCAGGGTGTGCACCTCCGCGGGACGGCAGAACTGGGGGTCGACCTTGACAAACTGCTGATAGTCCAGGCCCACGTGCGCGAAAGCCGTCTCGCACATGTCACGCACGCTGTGGCTGCGTTCGCTCGCGACCACGTAGTCATCGGGCGCGTCCTGTTGCAGCATCATCCACATGGCGCGCACGTAATCGCCCGCATAACCCCAGTCGCGTTTTGCGTCGAGGTTGCCGAGCCGCAGTTCATCGCGCAGCCCGAACTTGATCCGCGCCACGCCGTCCGTAACCTTGCGAGTGACGAATTCGAGGCCCCGGCGCGGCGATTCGTGGTTGAACAGAATGCCGGACACGGCGAAAAGGGCGTAGCTCTCGCGATAATTGACGGTGATCCAGTGGCCGTAAACCTTGGCGACGCCGTAGGGACTGCGCGGATAGAAGGGGGTGTTTTCGGTCTGCGGCGTCTCGCGCACGTGGCCGAACATTTCGCTCGACGAGGCCTGGTAAAACCGGATGGACTTGTCCACGATCCGGATGGCCTCGAGCAGACGCGTGACGCCGATGGCGGTGACGTCGCCGGTCAGAATCGGTTGTTTCCAGGATGTGGGCACGAACGACTGTGCAGCGAGATTGTAGACTTCGTTCGGGCGCGTATCGCCTATGGCCTCGATACACGACACCTGGTCGGTCAGGTCGGCCTGGATTAGATGAATCCGGTCCTTGATATGCGCGATGCGCTCGAAGGTTTCCGTGCTGGCGCGCCGCACCATCCCGTAGACCTCGTATCCCTTCTCGAGCAGGAACTCGGCAAGATACGAGCCATCCTGGCCCGTGATGCCGGTGATCAACGCGCGCCGCTGCGCCTGGGTTGCCATGTGCTGCTCATTTCCTTGCCTGTTGTTCCCGATACCATTGCACGAACCGGGCGATGCCCGTGTCCATCTCGAAACGCGGATTATAGCCCAGAAGCCTGCGCGCGTGCGTAATATCCGCATACGTGACGGGCACATCGCCGGGCTGCGGCGGCCGCGGCTCGATGTGCGCGCGCTTGCCCGCGTGTTTCTCGATCAGCGCGATCAGGTCGCGCAGACTCGTCGTCCGGCTCTCGCCCAAATTGAAGATCTCATAACGAAACGGCGTGTCCACGCAACGCAGCAGCCCGTCTATAATGTCGTCGACGTACGTGTAATCCCGCTGCGAAGTCCCGTCGCCGAACATGGGGACGGGCGCGCCCTCGAGAATACACCGCGTGAACTGATGGATCGCCATGTCCGGGCGCTGGCGCGGCCCATAGACGGTGAAGAAGCGCAGCATCGTGACGTGCAGGCCGTAGAGATGGCTGTACACATGCGCCTGAAGCTCGTTCATGCGCTTGGTCGCCGCGTAGGGGCTGATCGGCCGCGCGACCGGGTCGGTCTCGCGGAAGGGGACGTCCGCGCTGCCGCCATAGACCGACGAACTCGACGCGAAAACCAGGTGCGACACGGGATAGCGCCGGCAGGCGTCGAGGACGTGCTGGCCGCCGATGACATTCACGCGATGATACAGATTCGGGTCCTGAATCGAGGGCCGCACCCCGGCGCGCGCCGCCAGATGCACGACCACGTCCGGCCGTTCCCGCGCGAACAGGCGCAGCAGAGCCGCCTCGTCGCAGATGTCGTGTTCCTGCAGCGTGAACCGGCTGGACGCCAACGCGGCGGCGATATTGCGCCGCTTGACGGCCGGGTCATAGTAATCGTTGAAGTCGTCCACGCCAAGTACGGCATCCCCGCGGGCTAACAAGGCCTCGCACAAGTGGGAGCCGATAAACCCGGCCGCGCCGGTAACGAGAATGCGTTTCATCACACTCATCCCCGAGAGTACTTGAATGGCAGTCAGGGGCGATCCGCAGTCTAGTGCGCACGGGCGAAAAAGACCACCGGCCGCCGCGCCTGTGCGGCGCTACACGCCCAGGATGCCGCCGCGCGTCGAGCTGAGCCGGATACCCTGGAGCATCATCTGCAGTTCCTCGGGGTTATCCGAGGCCTCGAGCGCCGTATCGAGCGAAATCAGGTTGCGCCGGACCAGGTCGTGCAGGCTGTCGTTAAAGGTCTGCATGCCCGCTTCGCGACCCTGCTGGATGGCGAGCGTGATCTGGGCAACGCGGTTCTCCTTGATCAGCTTGCGCACCGCCGGCGTGTTGAACATGACCTCGCAGATGGGCACGCGGCCAACGCCGTCCTTCCGGGGCAGCAGGCGCATGCACATCATGGCGCGCAGGTTGATGGAAAGCTGCGAGCGCACCTGGTCGTGCTGGGTCGAGGGAAACAAGTCGATGATGCGGTCCACCGTCTGCATCGCGTTGGTCGTGTGGAGCGTGCTGAACACGAGATGCCCCGTCTCGGACGCGCTGATCGCGGCTTGAAACGTCTCGATGTCGCGCATTTCGCCGATCAGAATCACGTCCGGGTCCTGCCGCATCACGGAACGCAGCGCAGTCGAGAAATCCTGCGTGTCGATGGTGATCTCGCGCTGGTTGATGACCGCCATACGGTCGTAGTGGATATATTCAATCGGGTCTTCGATGGTGACGACGTGGCAACGCCTGCGGTCGTTGATGTAGTCGACAATCGAGGCGAGCGTCGTGGATTTGCCGCTGCCGGTCGTGCCGGTAATCAGGATGAGACCGCGCTGCATCTTCGCGAAGCTCTCGACCGAGACCGGCAGATTCAGTTGCTCGAAATTCAGGATTTTCGTCTTGATCCGGCGCATCACGATCGATACGCTGCCGCGCTGCCGGAACACGTTGACACGGAAGCGCCCAACGCCTTTCTCGGTGAAGGACAAGTCGATTTCGCCCCGTTTCGCGAAGAATGCCTTCTGATCCGCCGAGAGCAGTTCGTCCAGAATCGCATCGACATGCTCGCGATGGAGCGGCTCGCCTTCCTGGGCCGCAAGCAGGCCGTCAACCCGGAAATAGGCGGGGCTGCCGGTCTTGAGATGGATGTCGGACGCGTCTTTCTGGACCGCCCGCTGCAAGAGTTTCGTAAACTGCTGATTCACTTTGCCCTCTTCTTCATCCGTTTTCGCAGAAACGCGGGGATGCTGAAGTCTTCATCCGAGTCTTGCTCCGCGACGCCGGAAAACTGCGGCTCCCGTTCCATCGTCCGTTCTTCCGGAAACAGGAACTGCTCCTCCGGCTCTGCGATGACCAGTTGGGGCGCGGGTTTCACCGGTTCCGGCTTCGGCGCCGGTTTCGGCGCGGACGCGGCCACCTCGACGGGACGCGGCCGGGCGCTTGCCTCGCCGGGAGCTTGCTCGCCGGCTGCGGGGCTGGGGAACCCCGCGGCGATCACCGTAACCTGGAGTTCCGGGTGTTCGACGTCGTCAACCACGACGCCGACAATAATGTTCGCGTTCGGGTCGGCGGCTTCCTTGACCGTATTCACGGCTTCCTCAACCTCGCGCATCCGCATGTCGCAGCCGCCGCGCACGTTTACGAGCACGCCTTTGGCGCCGTTGATCGTCGATTGTTCGAGCAAGGGGCTGACGATGGCCTCTTCGGCCGCGCGGATGGCGCGCCCGTCGCCCTCGGCCACGCCGATGCCCATAAGCGCGCGGCCCTTGGCCTGCATAATCGTGCGCACGTCGTTGAAGTCCGCATTGACCAGGCCCGTGACGGTGATCAGTTCGGTGACCGCGCGCACGCCGTTGTGCAGCACTTCGTCCGCGCGCCGGAACGCGTCCAGCAGCGAGATGTTGTCGCGGCAGAGGTCGGCCACGCGGTCGTTTGGCACTACGATCAGGGAATCGACGTGCTCCTCGAGGTCGCGCAGGCCCGCGAGCGCGTTGTTCATGCGCTCGCGGTTCTCGAATCCGAACGGAAGGGTGACGATCGCCACGGTCAGCGCGCCCGCGTCCGCGGCTTCTTCCGCGACAATGGGGCTCGCGCCGGTTCCCGTGCCGCCGCCCAGGCCGATCGTCAGAAAGACCATGTCGGCGCCGCGGATGACTTCGCGTATCCGTTCCCGATCCTCTTCCGCCGCCCGCTTGCCGATGTCCGGAATAGCGCCGGAACCGAGGCCGTTCGTGATTTGCGCGCCCACCTGGAGGCGCGTGCCCGCGCGGGACTGCTTGAGCGCCTGGGCGTCGGTGTTGATCGCGATGAATTCAACGTCCGACAGCCCGGCGTCGATCATGCGGTTCACGGCGTTGCCGCCGCCCCCGCCAATGCCGCAGACCTTGATGACCGCGCGCTGATCGAAAGACTGGAACTCGTCCGCTGTGCCTATGGTCTTGCTCATGGTTTCCCTCTTCACGTCCGCCCGCGAACCGGCTGGACCGTCGGGGATGCGCCTCGGAAACCCTGCCGCGGCCATCTTACCACCGGTTGCGAATGCGGCACAATTTGTCCGGCCCGACGCCGGGGCATTCCCCGGCCGCCTGCCGGCCCTCTTTCCCTGGCCGGCCTCAGTGGACGACCACCTCGTCTTTGAATCGCAAATCGATATATTCGTTGCACGCGATCTGGCTGCCTTTCGCGCGCCAGAAAACATCCAGCCGTTTCGCCTGGCCCTCGAAATCCGCGTGGCCCCAGCGGATTTCGAAGTCGAGATCGTTGCAGAACATGAGGATCTCGTTGGGGCTCAGCGCCGCGATTTCCGATACGGTCACATCGCGCGCCATGGGCATCTCGCGGTACGCCCGCCACACCGCCAAGGCTCCCTGAAGCGACGGGTGCGTGAGACGGTCGCCCACCTGGACGTAGCCGAGCCCGCGCACATTGGTGATGAAGGGGCCGCACTTGCGGGCATTCGCGTCTATTTCTTCGAGCACCACGCCCTCCGCGTCCACCTCGAACAGACGATTGTTGACAATCAGCGTGGCCAGCGGCTCGCGTTCCGAGACGCGGATCAGCACGACATCGGGAAAAGCGCGGCGGATCACGCAATCGCGCACATAAGGGATGCGTTCGATGCGGTCGCGCACGGCCTGCACATCCAGGAACAGCACGTTGTCCGTTTCCGTGATGCCCGCGACGGCGCGAATCGTTTCCGCCGGGATGCGCTGCGCGCCTTCGATGCGCAGACATTGGACCCGCAGGGCCGGCGCCGTGCGCACGTATGCATACGCGGCAATCACCACGGCAGTCAGCACGGCGATGCCAATCACCGCTTCGGTCCAGCGCAATACACGACGGATGCGCGCGCCGCGGTTGCCACGCCGCGGCGTGTGTTTCCGGTGCGGTCTGGCCATCAGCGTCGTCTCAGCGCCTCCAATAACGGTTCACAAATGCGATTGATGTTGCCCGCGCCCAGCACGAGCACCACGTCGCCCGGCTTCAGGCCGGGCACGATATGCTCCGGCACGGCATACATGTCCTGCACCAGTTCGACCTGCTGCGCGCCCTGCCGCCGCGCCGCATCGACAATCAGGCTGGAATCCACGCCCGGCATCGGCTCCTCGCGCGACGGGTAGATGTCGGTGACCAGGCTGCGGTCCACGCTGCCCAGGACGCGCCCAAACTCCTCGCAGAAGAACTTCGTCCTGCTGTACAAGTGCGGCTGGAATATGCAGACGATGCGGCCCGGCCCGGTCATGCGCACCGCCTCGAACGTGCTGGCGATCTCCGTCGGGTGGTGCGCGTAATCCTCGACCACGACCACGCCATCGTGCCGGCCGCGCACTTGCAGCCGCCGCTGCACCCCGTCAAACTGGCGCAGACCGTCCGCGATGACCCCGAAGCGCATGCCCAGGCACAAGCCAACGGCGCACGCGCCGAGCGCGTTGCGCACGTTGTGCGGGCCGAGGGCGTTGATGTCCAGTTCCCCGAGACGCCCCGTGGCGGGCAGCCGCTCGTCGCGGCTCACCACCTCGAAACGCAAGCGTGCCTGGCTGAGCTGGTCCGCAGGCGCGCGGTTCGGGTCGGGGACTGCAAGACGGACGTTCCGGCCCTGCAACGACGCGCCGTCGTCCAATCCGTACGTGATACAGACGCTCTCGATATCATCGAGGATCGCGCGGACATTGGGATCGTCATAGCACACGATGGAATACCCGTAGAACGGCACGCCATTGCAGAAATCGGTGAAGGCGCGCTTGATCCGGTCGAGCGTGCCAAAGTACTCGAGATGTTCCGCGTCGATGCTCGTAACCACGGCGATGGTCGGGTGCAGCCGCAGGAACGAGCCGTCGTGTTCGTCCGCCTCCGCTACGAGGCAGTCGCCAGTGCCCCAGCGCGCGTTCGTCCCGCTGCGGTGGAGGATGCCGCCGACGATGCTGGTGGCGCCCACGTTGGCGCGGTCGAGGAACGTGCTGATCATCGAGGTCGTCGTGGTCTTCCCGTGCGTGCCGCCAACCGCCACCGCCTCCGGCTTCAGCCGCATCAGGTCCGCCAGCAGGTCGCTGCGCTGAATCACCGGAATGCCGCGCCGTGTCGCCGCAACCACTTCCACGTTGTCCTCGCGCACCGCCGCCGAGATTACGAGGATGCCCGCATCGCCGATGTTCGAGGCCTGATGGTCCTCAAAAAACTTCAGGCCATTGTGTTCCAGGCGCTGCGTAATCTCCGAAGCCGCCAAGTCGGAACCGGACACTTCATAACCGAGATTCAGGAGAATCTCGGCAAGACCGCTCATGCCGATACCTCCGACACCGACGAAGTGTACTTTTCGCTTACTCCCATTCACGGAAGAGGCCCCTGACCGCAATATATTGTGGCACCGCGCATTATAACATCTACAGACAGATAAGGGAAGCCTCTTCTTTCTGCCGAAAAGGCCTTCCCTTCCCGGCAGACGCAAGGGCCATCCCTTGACACAAAGCACCATTATCATAAATTTATCATTTTATCAAGTAATGTTTTTCTTGCCTCGCGGCAGGTTTACCAGACACGACACGACGGCAAGCGGGGTGCGCGGACAACGCCTCTGCTGTTACCATAGGCGCATTGGTGCGATGGGATACGCCGCCATGAGCGAATTCGGCAAGGTCTATCTCGTCGGCGCGGGGCCGGGCGACCCAGCCCTGATAACGGTGCGGGGCCGCGCGTTGCTGGAATGCGCTGATGTAGTCATTTATGACGCCTTGATACATCCGGAACTGCTGTGTTTGGCGCCGCGCGCGGAACACGTTTACGTGGGCAAACAGGCGGAACGCCACAGCCTGCCACAGGATGATATCAATCGTATTCTTCTGGAGCACGCGTCGCGCTGCGGGTGCGTCGTACGGCTGAAAGGCGGCGACCCGTTCGTGTTCGGGCGCGGCGGCGAAGAGGCGGCCGCGCTGGCGGCGGCGGGCGTGCCATTCGAGATCGTGCCGGGCGTGACCGCGGGCGTGGCGGGCCCCGCATACGCGGGCATACCGGTAACGCATCGCGGACTTTCCTCGAGCGTGACGTTCCTGAGCGCGCACGGCGCGCCCGGGGAGCCGTCGCGTCTGACCAACATCGCGAAGACGATGCTTGAGGGGACGCAGGTCATATACATGGGCGTGACAAAACTCGCGCAGGTCACGGATGCGCTCATACGCGCCGGACGCGCGCCGGACACGCCCGCCGCGGCCGTCGAGTGGGCGGCCTTCGCTCGTCAGCGCACGATCACCGGGACCCTGGGGACATTGAGCGATCGGTGTATCCGCGCGAACCTCGAAGCGCCCGCCATTGTCGTGGTTGGCCCCGTCGTAACGCTGCACGAAACGCTGCGCTGGTTCGAGAAACGGCCGCTGCACGGGCTGCGCGCAGCCGTGACGCATGCGGAGCAGCATGCGGGCGCGCTGGAACAGCGCCTGCGCGACCTCGGAGCGGACGTATTCGCGTTACCGGCGCTGCGCATCGAAACGGTGGACACCCTGCCGGATATCGACCCCGGCGCCTACGACTGGGTCGTACTGACGAGCGCGAACGCGGCCGCCATGCTCTTTCAACTGCTCGCGCGGTCGCGTCACGACGCGCGCGCCCTCGCCGGAGTGCGCCTGTGTGCCGCGGGCACGCCGAGCGTGCTCGAAACCCTGCGCCGGCGCTGCATCGAGCCCGATGCCGTCCCCGCGCATTTCGGCGCGGGAGCGGCGGCCGACGCGATAGAGGCCTGCGGCGGACCCCTGAAAGGGAAACGCGTACTGCTGCCGCGCGCCGACATTGCCCGCGCCGCGCTCGCCAGCGCGTTGCGCGAGCGGGGCGCGACGGTTGAAGAACTTGTGGGATGGCGCAGGGTGCCCGCGCCTGTCGCACGCGAAACGGTTCAGGCGTTCCTCGCGTTCGACCCGGAAGTCGTCGTCTTTACGAACAGCGCGGGAGCCGCGCACTTCGCCTCCTTCTTTACCGGCGTGGAAATCGCGGCGCTGAGAGAACGCGCCGCCATAGCGTCGCTCGGGCCCGTCACCAGCGCTGCGGCCCGGGAACGGGGTTTCAAGGTCGCCGTCGAGCCTGCGCAGCCGGACATTCCGCATCTGATTGAAGCCATATGCCAGTGGCGGCTTCAAAAGTGCAGACCATGAGTCGGAGACGGCGCGCGCCGGCGGCCCGATTACGGGAATCGCGCATCTGGTTACATTCGGTAATTGGGGAGTGACTGCCTTGTTGACGATCGTGCTTGGTTTTGCCCTGTTTGCGCAGGCGGAGACGCCCGCGGAGCACCTGCTGGTGGATTTCAGCGCCGAGACCTTGCCCGCCTGCGTCGTGCTGCACGACACGGAGATGCGGCGGGTCGCGTACGAGGACGGATTCGCGCACGAGGTCCGGTTCCACACGGTCGACTGGCCGAACGTGTTCTTCCAGGCGCCGCCCGGAAACTGGGACTGGAGCGCCTACGCCGGTGTAGCGGCGTCGCTATACAACCCAGAGGATGCGCCAATCGACGCAGCCATGCGCGTGGACAACGCGGGCGCGGACGGCGTTCATCACTGCAACACCGTTTCGGGCAGCGTCGCGCCGCGAAGCCGCTGCATACTCCGCTGCTATTTCAACACGGGCGACGCGGAACTCTTCTGGGGCATGCGCGGCGTGCCCGTGCGCGGCCCCTTGGGCGGCGGACCCACGCTTGACACGCGGAATATTACGGCGTTTCAGGTTTTTCTGCAGCGGCCGCAACACGAACGCACACTCCTCTTCGAGCGCGCGTGGCTCTTCGGCAAAGGGGGCGCCCTGCGCGAACAAGTGCCGTTTCCGTTCATCGACCCGTTTGGCCAATACAAACACGCCGACTGGCCCGGCAAGCTGCACGACGAAAGCGCGTTCGCGGAACGCCGCCGCGAGGAGGAAACCGCACTCGCCGCCGCGCCGCGCCTGACCGGACGCGACCGTTTCGGAGGCTGGGCCGACGGACCGCGCCGCGAGGCCACGGGCTGGTTCCGCACGGAAAAGGTGGACGGCAAATGGTGGCTCGTGACGCCTGAGGGCTCATTGTTCTTCTCCGTTGGCGCGGATTGCGTCGGCACGTGGGAGCAGACCTTCATCGAAGGGCGCGACGGCTGGTTCGAATGGCTTCCGGACGAAGGGGACCCGCGTTTCCAGGGCTGCCGCGGCGAAGTGCAAGGCGCGCATAGCGGCGCGGACCGCATTGGCGGGAAGGGCCGCACGTTCAGTTTTTATCGGGCAAACCTGGCGCGCAAATACGGTGAACGCTGGGCCGATGCATGGCGCGACATCAGCTACCGCCGCCTGAACGCGTGGGGAGTCAACACGATCGGCAACTGGTCGCAGCAGGACGTGCTGGAGCAGAGCCCGGCGCCCTTCATCGTGGCTACCGGCATCGGCGGCGTGCGCCTGATCGAAGGCGCCACCGGCTATTGGTCGAAGATGAAAGATGTCTTCGCGCCCGAGTTCGAGGAACAGGCCGACCGCGCCCTTGCCTGGGCGGGCGCGAAATACGGGGCAAATCCGCTGTGCATCGGGTATTTCTGCGACAACGAGCTCGCCTGGGAGGGCTTCGCGCGCGGCACGCTCGAGAGTCCGGCCGGTCAACCGGCGCGCGCCGCCCTGATCGAACAGCTGAAGGCGCAGTACACCGGAATTGAGGCGCTCAATGCCGCGTGGGGAACGGCCGCCACAGACTGGGACGCGCTGCGCACGCCGGAAACGCCGAACGTAACGGCGCTGGCGGATTTGGAGACGTTCACCTGCCAGTTCGCCCGCCGCTATTTCGAGGTGGTCCGCGCGGCGTGCAGGAAACACGCGCCACACCAGTTGTATCTGGGCTGCCGGTTCGCGGGCCCCCCGCCGGAACCTGTGGCGCGCGCCTGCGCCGAATTCGCGGACGTGATGTGCTACAACCTCTACTACCGGGAAATCCCGGCGGACAAGTTCCTGGCTTACGACAAGCCGCTGATCATCGGCGAGTTCCATTTCGGCGCGCTCGACCGCGGACTGTTCCACACGGGGCTTGTCGCGACGGAGAACCAGCAGGCGCGCGCGGAGGCCTATGCGCGTTATGTGCGAAGCGTTGCCGTGCACCCGAACTTCGTCGGCTGCCACTGGTTTCAGTATGTGGACGAGCCCGTTACCGGGCGCTGGTTAGATGGCGAAAACTACAACATTGGCTTTGTCGACGTGACTGACACGCCCTACCCGGAACTGGTCGAGGCGGCGCGCGCCGTGCATCAGTCGATTTACCTGCTGCGCTCCGGCGGCGCTCAGCACCCATGACGCCGGAGAGGAACGCGCAGCCGAAGCGCGTCCGTTGTTTGCATTCCCCCCGATGGCGCGCTAGGCTATGTGCTCGCACATTCGACGGGGCTTGGAAGCTTCCCCGCAGCCCCGATACAAAAACAACGGAGTAGCATGTTCATGGGTACCGGTCCAAAAATCGCCATTGCGGTGGGCGTGGTTTTTGCCGTGGTATTCGGCCTGCCGATGCTCGCTATGCTGAAGAAAGGCGGCATCGAGGCGGCGAAGCCCAAGAATTTCACCGCAACAGACCTCACGAACACGTCCTGGGAAGTCAACGTCATGGGACACACGGCCAGCATCGACCTGAACGCCGGCGGCCAGGCGGTGGCGAATGTGCCGCCTCCGGTCATTGCGATGGCGAAACAGATGATGAACATGGACATACCGCCGCAGGTTCCCGGCACGTGGTCGGTGACAGACAACCAACTGGTCGTGGGCGTCGATTTCATGGGAATGAAACAGCAGGTCAAATGCGAGATTCGCGGCCAGCATATATACTATAAGGAAGGTCAAGAGGAGAAAGAAGCGCGGCGCCTGCGCTGACGCGGGCGCGTAGCGGGGGTTTTCAGTCGTGGACGGTTGGATACGATGAATCCGGGTTTGCGCATAGCCTTGACGATCGCCGGCGTCCTGATTCTGGTGTTCTGCGCGCTCACGCTGCTCGCCGTGCTCGCGAAACAGCACAGAGCCGAAGAAAGCGCCAACGGCGCCCCGCAGACCGCAGCGGATGCCGCTGTGCCGCAACCTGGTTCCCCGCCGCAATCCATCCCGCCCCCTGCCCCGGCGTTTCAGCCCGTCCCCCAGTCCCCGCAACCGCCCCCTCCTGCGCCCCCCCCGCGCCGCGCACCACAGCAGCCTCAAGGTTGGAACGCGCAGAACCTGGTCGGCACGGCGTGGGCAGTTGGCACCCAATACGGCAATTTCATCGTGCATCTGCAACCGGGCGGTCAAGCCATCGCTTCCACGCCAATGGGAACCGTAGTGGGCAATTGGCGGGCTTCGGGCAACAATCTGACCGTCTCCGCCATGGGCCAGTCGTACACCTGCCGCATCCAAGGCTGGCAGATCATCGCGGGCGACGGCTTCCCGATCACCAAGGTCAATTAGGCGGTCTCCCGCCCGCCGGCGTCACGGTGCGGCCGCGAGTATCGCCTCTTCCGCATAACGCAGCGTGGCGTCTTCCCCGTCCGCATAAACAGCGCGCACCGTGTCCACATCCAGCGGTACGCGCAGGTCGGGCTGCACGCCCCCCTCGCCCGCCGCATTGCCTTCGCCCAGAATGCCGCCCGCTTCATTCAGCGCACGGCCCACCGGGAAATAGAGTGCACGCCCGTCCGGCAGGTCCGCATACCCGCCGCCCACGGCCATCGAGCCAAAGGTGCCGCTCATGCCTGCGATGCGTGTGCCGGGCCGCCGTTGCAGCGCCATGGGCACGCCCTCGGCGGCATTGAACGTGGAGTAATCGACCAGCACGGCGACAGGCCCTTCAAAATAGGGGTCGCGCGGCTCGATTCGCAGATGCGCGTCCTCCTTCACGACAAAGTCCTGCGCTTCCTTGTCATAAATCGCGATGTCTTCGTAGAACACAGGTTCCCGGAAGAAATGACCGAGACATTTTGGGACCAGGTCGTCCGCCCCGCCGCTGTTGCCGCGCACGTCCAGGATCAAGCCCGGCACTCCCTTGCGGACGAGAGACGCGACCTCGCTCTTGAATGCATTCGCGGGAAACGGCGTGGTCACCGTCGGCGCGAAGAAGTGCAGTCTGATGTAACCCAGGCCGCTGGGCAGCACCTTCGCCTCGACCGGCGAGCCAAAATCGCTGACTTCACTGTCATAAAGATAGGTCTGGTTGAGCGTCTCGTAGCCGTCGTCAACGGCGCGCAGGGTCGCCTGCACCGGCTCCGCGGCATTGAGGTTCTTGAAGACCACCCCCACCTCCGAGTCCACGGGACAACGCGTCAGGAAACGCAACTGCTCGATGCGGCGTCCCGCCAAGGTCGCGGGCGGGCGGCGCGCCCAGATGACCGGCGTGCCGTCCAGCGCGTTCTGAACCGGCGCGCCGCCGTATTCGACGATTTCCGCGCCCCACTGCATGCCCGCGGCGGCAGCGGGGCCATCGTCGAGCAGGATGTGCGCGATGACACGCCCGTCGTCCAGTTGAATGACGCCGAACCCGAGTCCGCCGCCGATATGATCGCGCCGGATATCCTCATCGTCGTAAAGGCCCATGTTGCCATCCGGAATCGCGTAGACGTACTCGAGCAGGACGACGTAGAGCGCCGCTTCGTCCTCCGCGGCTTCAGCAGCGCTGATGCGCGGCGCGAACGCTTCGTAATGGGACGCCCAATCAATGCCCTTATGGGCCGTGAACGGGTATTCCGCCGCCAGTTTCTGATGTATCGCGTCGAAAGCGCCCAGCCAGCCCAGCCTGCTATAGTCCAGGTCCTTCTTCCCGAAGAAGGGGATGCGGAAAGGCAGATCGGGCACGGGGATTGGGATATTGGTCAGCGGGATTGTCGTTGTCGTGCATGTCAGCAGCACTCCGCAAAGCCCGCCCACCGCGAACACGCGCCATGCGGCGCCCATGCGCAGCCGTCTGTCACCACGATGTGCCATAGCGTCCTTCATCCCTCCGGTTGTTCCATCTGTCAAGGCCGACACCTTAGCGCAAAAAGTCCCCTGCGCGCAAAGGACCAGCGCCCAAAGCATGCCGTTGGTGCGGCGCGGCGGGGAGGCGTCAAACACCGCCGCCGCGTTAGAGTTGACTCCTTCCGGGCACATATGGTATTTTTCCGCTCCGTGCCCAATTACGGCTCTGCGCGGCAGGCGGCGGCACGCCGTTGCTCGCGGTGATGGATTGCCGTCTTTTTTTTGTCCCTCGTTGGGAGATGCCCCATGGTCCGGATGAACGTGGGCTTGATCGGGTGCGGCAATATTGGCGCCGACTTGTGTATCGCTTTGCAAAAGGGTGATATTCCGGCGACGCTCGTCGCCCTGACGGATATTGACGAAAAGAAAGCGCGTTTGCTCAAGCGCTCGTTTCAGCTTGATGCGGATGTTTGTTCGCTGGAGGAAAGCGCCGGGCACGCGGACTTTTTGGTCGAGTGCGCGGTGGCCAGTTCCGTGCCCGAAGTGATCGAGGCGGCCATCCGGCATCATCGCGACTGCCTGGTCATGAGCGTGGGCGGCCTGATGCAGCGGCCGGACCTGGTCGAGCAGGCGCGGGAGTGCAAGATCGAGGTGCGCATCCCGTCGGGCGCGCTCGCCGGATTGGATGCGGTGCGCGCGGCGATGGAGGCGGGGCTGCACAGCGTCACGTTAACGACGCGCAAGCCGCCCAAGGGCCTGGAAGGCGCGCCGTATTTGAAAGAGCATGACATCGACCTGTCGACGTTGAAGGAGCCGAAGGTCGTGTTCGAGGGAACGGCTCTCGAGGCCTGCAAGGCGTTTCCGGCCAACGTGAACGTGGCCGGGGCGTTGAGCCTCGTGGGTATCGGCCCGAAAGAAACGCGGGTACGTATTATCGCGGACCCGAAGGCAACGGAAAACAGCCACGAGGTCGTGGCGGAAGGCGCATTCGGCCGGTTGCAGACGATGACGACGAATCTGCCGTCGCCGCGCAACGCGAAATCGAGTTATCTCGCTTCGCTGTCGGCCATTGCGGAACTGCGGGCTGCTGCCATGGCCTTCGCGGCGCACCAGCGTTGAGTCGCGGCGCCCGAAACCGAAGCAGACGCAGCAACGGAGAATAGCCCATGTACGCAGTAGTCAACACCGGCGGAAAACAGTACAAGATGGCCGTAGGCGACACGGTCCGCGTCGAGAAGATCGATGCGGAAATCGGCGACACCATCGAGTTGGACCAGGTGGCCCTGCTCGCGAAGGACGACGAGATCGTCACGGACCCGGCGGCACTGGCCGCGGCGCGGGTAGTCTGCAAGGTCGTCGAGCAGGACCGGGCCAAGAAGATCCGCGTCTACAAGTACAAGAACCGCAAGAACTACCACAAGACACGCGGGCACCGGCAGTACTACACGGCGGTGCGCGTACAAGACATCCAGGCATAAGGGAGAGGCGCCATGGCTCACAAGAAAGCAGGTGGCAGCTCGCGAAACGGGCGCGACAGCCAGTCGCAGCGGCTCGGGCTCAAGAAGTTCGGCGGGCAACAGGTCAAGGCGGGAAATATCATCGTGCGCCAGCGTGGCACGCAGTTTCACCCCGGCGACAATGTCGGCATGGGCAAAGACCATACGTTGTTTGCACTTATCGACGGCCGGGTACAGTTCCGGTTCCTCCGCAAAGACCGCAAGTGTATCGACGTCATTCCGGCAACAACGGAGTGATCCGCGCTCGTCACGATCATGTTTGTGGATCGCGTGAAAATCCGCGCCTTCGCGGGCGCTGGGGGCAACGGCTGCTGTAGCTTCCGCAGAGAGAAGTATGTGCCGCGCGGGGGACCCGACGGCGGCGACGGCGGGCCGGGCGGCGACATTGTCCTCGTGGCTTCCTCGCGGCTGCATTCTCTCCTGGATTTGCGCTTCCATCCTATTTGGAAGGGGAAGCGCGGCGTGCACGGCATGGGCAAGGACCGTCACGGCGCGGCGGGCGAACCCATCGAAATCCTCGTTCCCTGCGGCACCACCGTGCGCGACGCCGCGCGGGGAACCGTGCTGGCCGACCTCACGCACGAGGGCCAGCGCTACGTCGCGGCGCACGGCGGGCGCGGCGGCCGCGGCAATCCCCGTTTCGCGAGCTCGACCAATCGCACGCCGCGATTCGCGGAAAAGGGCGAACCCGGCGAAGATGTGCATCTCGCGCTGGAACTCAAACTGATCGCCGAGGTGGGCATCGTCGGCCTGCCCAACGCGGGCAAGTCCACGCTGCTGGCGGCCATCAGCGCGGCGCGCCCGAAAATCGCCGACTATCCTTTCACCACGCTCGCGCCTGTTCTGGGCGTGGCCGCATTGCCCGGGTTTCGCACGCTGACGGTGGCCGATATCCCCGGCATCATCGAAGGCGCTGCCGAAGGCAAGGGCCTCGGCCACGATTTTCTGCGGCACATCGAGCGCACCAAAGTGCTCCTGTTTCTGATTGACTTGAGCGATGCAAGCCCGCTCAAGACGAAACAAATCCTGGAGAAAGAACTGGAGCAACACAGCGCGGTTTTCAGCGGCCGCCCGCGCGTTTACGCACTGAACAAGGCCGATATTCCGGAGAACCGGGAGCGGTTCGAAAAACTGCGGCGCCGCTTCAAGAAGCCGAGCCTCATCTCGGGTGCGACCGGCGACGGCGTCCCGGAACTGCTGGAGCGCCTCTGGGAGGAAGTCGAGCAGGTGCGCAAGAGCGAGACATTGGAGCCTCAGGAAGACACGGAGGACGCGGAGTATGTCTATGAGGCGCCCTTCGAGGTCATGAAAACGCCCAGCGGTTTCGCCGTCGAGGGCAAACGCATCGTGCAGGTCGTGCGCATGACCAACTTCGAGAACGAAGAGGCCGTGCGGCACCTGCAGGACACGCTGCGCAAGATGGGGCTTTTCAAGGCGCTCAAGCGCCTCGGCGCCAAGTCCGGGCAGACGATCCGTATCAGCGATTACGAACTCGAGTACGAGCCCGAGTAAGGCCGTGCAACTGCAGGAAGCCGGCGCGCCTTCGCCGGCGGGCGCGCGCCAACGGATTGCGCTTCGCTCAGCTGGCCGAGAAGAGCGCCATGATGTTCGCCATGGGCCGGTTGATCGGCTGGCCGCCCGGATACCGGATGAAATCCACGTGACCGTCCAGGTACATCACGTTACACCCGCCCGGCACGTGGTTGTACAACGTGATGGTGCCCGCCGTGCCGAGTTGGTCGATCATGACGAATACGGTGCTCTGCGCCTGGGCCGCCGCCGCCGGGTTGTTGATGTCGGTGATCAAGAACCGCTCAATGCCCTCGCGAAGCCGGTAGACGGTGTCGCCGCCGCCATTCCCATGTGACTCGAGCGGCGTGCCGGGACCGCCCTGCACATCGCAGTCCGCCAGCCTGGCGACCGGCAACTCGCCCGCGGGTCCGGGGCTCATCAGGCCGGTCACGGCGGCCGGATTGTCGTTGAAGGCTTCCAGCAACAACCGCGGCAGTTGCGACGGCACCAGGGTGTCGCCTGGAATGTTCACGCCGAAGGTGGAGGCAAGCAGGTCCACCCCCACGGCGCTTGCAGGCTCCACTTGGCCCGGCACATCGTTCATGCGGTCCAGCACCCAGCCGAAATAGGCGTAACTCGTGTCGATATCGTTCACGCCGTTGCCGCCGCCCAGGTAGTAGCCGATGTGCCAGTCGCCTTCGCGGATGCCCAAGGCCGGGATGTCGTCGTCCCGCAGGTTATCGATGTCTTCCGTCGCATCGGATGGGCAGACGACAATCGCCGGGTCCGTAAGGTATTCCGGATAGATCGCCTTCACCTTCGGCCCTGCCGCAACGTAAAGTTCCCAGGAACCACTGTCATCGCGCGGCTTGACTTCGAGTTCCATGGGCGGGAACCGTTCTCCGGGGTCTTCGTTCGCATACATCTTGTACACGAGCCCCCATTCCTTGAGATTGTTCTGGCAGCTGGAGCGCCGCGCCGCCTCGCGCGCCCGCGCCAGGGCCGGCAGAAGAATCGCAGCCAGAATCCCGATGATAGCGATCACCACCAGCAGTTCAATGAGCGTGAAACCTCTGCGTCGCATGACGATGCCTCCTATTGCGCGTGTCTCATTCATGCCGCAACTACCGGCGAACCTGTCATGGTCCTGCCCACGGGGCTTGGCGCGACGCCGCCCCCGCGGAGGTGATCCCGCGTCTCCTGTGGTTCGGGCTGGAAACACCGCCGCGACACGCAAGGGCCCTCTCCACCACCTCGCAATCACACTGCCCTGACCTGGCGGCCCCCTGTCGGGCTTGGGCAAGAACGACGCCCAGGATGCCGCTCGGCCGCTCCTTGCAGCTGCCACTATAGCGCCTTGTTCTGTGGGCGTCAATGGGGTATGGCGGCAGCGCCGCCAGTCCTTGCGGCAATGCCCGGGCTAGGCCGTACTGACCACGCGCGTGCTATGATGGACGCCTGCAACGGGCGAGGTGGGCGTGCGAAAGGAGTCCAAGGAGATGCGGAAACCCGCAGTGGTGTTCTGGTGCTGTCTGCTGGCGGCATCCTGGACGATGACGGGCGCCATCGCGGCGCAGGAAGGTGAATTGCTTTTCCCGAACAGCGATTTCGAGCAGGGCAACCTGAATCACTGGAAACAGGAAGGCAACGCGTTCCAGGACCAGCCGACACGCGGCGACAATCCCCGGGCGCGCGACCGTTCCCGGTCGGCGCTGCCGCAAGGATCCTTCTGGGTGGGCACCTACGAGTTGTTTCAGGGCAAACGGGGCCAGAAACCGGGCCAGATGCAGGGTGACAAGCCCCAAGGCGGCCTTCTGTCCGAGCCGTTTACCATCCGCAAGCCCTACATCTCCTTCCTTGTCGCAGGCGGCATGGCCCCCGCCGCGTCAGTAGACCTGGTCGTGTCCGGCAGCGTCGTGCGCTCCGCTTCGGGCGCGGAAAGCCCCACCTTGAGGCAGGCAGTCTGGGACGTAACGGAATTCTTGGGCGAACGCGCGCTCATCTACGTCCGCGATCGGAGCAGCGCCCCGTGGGGAATTATCAGCGTCGACGACTTCCGCGCCCTCGACCGGGCCCCGGACCTGCTGCCCTTCCCCAATAGCGATTTCGAACTCGGCACGCTGGACAACTGGACCGCCGACGGCCCCGCATTCCAAGGGCAGCCCGCGCGTCATGGCCAGGAGTTCTCCGCCAATCCGTATGAACCAAACGGTGTTTTTCACGTTGACGTCTGCGCGGCGCCCCCCGCGGAGACTCCGGCCGCGTCCGCCGCGCAGACTCTCACGTCCCTCCTCTTCGAGGTGCGCGGGCGTGCCTTGGGATTTCGTTTTCGCGCATCCGCCGACGCCGCCGTTCGGCTCCTCATCGACGGCCGGCCCGTGCAGTCGGCCGCCGGCGCGGGAGAGGAAAACGTTCTTTCGGCGGTCTGGATGCTCGACGAGTACAAGGGCCGTTTCGCGCAAATCCAGCTGGCGCTGCCGCAGGGCGGGCCGCAGCCCTGCCTCGCAACCGGCGGCTTCTATTACGTCCGCCGCTACTAACCGC
>JAGMZX010000051.1:0-31841 GCA_018005585.1 Candidatus Hydrogenedentota bacterium
TTGCGGGCATTTGGGAAGCCGCGCCGCCGCGCACCAGTGACGGCGCCGGCGCGCCGCGCGCAATCTGGTTCTGAAACGCGCATCCATCTCGCGCTGACCCTGTAACGCGGTCCAGTTCCCGTGGTATTCTAAAAGGCATCCTCAGTGTCTCAGGTCACGCCGGAAATGATGCCCGCGCACAAGCACATATCCTTGCCCCACTTTTCCCTGCGACATCCCGTTACGGTCGTCATGGTGACGCTAAGCCTGTTTGTGCTCGGGCTCATCGCGCTCGACCGCATGCCCCTTGAGTTTCTCATGCGCATTGATGTGCCCATCCTCAGCGTGTATATCCCCTATCCCGGCGCATTACCGGAACAGGTCGAACGGGAGGTGGCCATCCCGGTTGAGGCGGAATTCCGCATGTTGTCGGCGCTTGAACGGATCAACACATGGTCTGACGGGAACGGCTGCAGTGTGATGCTGCGATACGCCTGGGACACGGACATGCGGTTGGCGGCCGCCGAACTGCGGGACTTTATCGAACGTCTCAAGTTGAAGCTACCGGACGAAGTGGACCGGGTCTTCATTCGAAGGTTCAGTTCCGACACGGCGCCGGTGCTTCGGTTTGCTTTGTTCCGCGGCGAGTCGCAGGATGAACTGGCCCAGTGGGCGCGCACCGTGCTCAAAGGCCGCCTCATGCGGATTAAGGGCGTTGCCGACGTCGAAGTCTCCGGGAGAGACCACCCCGAGGTCTATATCGAGTTCGATCAGGGCGCGCTCCAGGCGCGTGGCCTGAGCCTGCATAACGTCGTGCAAACGCTGCGGCAGGTCAACATCTCGGCCGGTGTCGGCAGCCTGGACGCGGCCCGTCACCGGTATCTGGTCCGTGTGGACGGTCAGCTCGAGACGCCCGCGGGTCTTGAGGAGATCGCCCTGTCCGCTGACGGCGTACGGTTGCGCGAAGTCGCCCAGGTGCGCGTATTGCCGCCGGAAGGCGCGTCCGATTTTTCCGTGGATGGCCAGCGCGGCGTGTTTGTGAACGTGCTGCGCGAGTCGGAGGCCAATACGGTCGCGACGTGCGACGCGGTCCGCGCGGAGTTGGCGCGCCTGCCAGAGGAGCCGGGTCTTGAAGACGCGGCTGTGTTTATCTTTGACGACCAGGCGGCAATCATCCGTTACGCTTTGGGCCAGTTGTACACGGCCGGCACGTACGGCGCTTTTCTGGCCTTCGCGGTGCTGTTGTTGTTCCTGCGCAATATGCGTGCCACCGTCCTGGTCGCGCTGATGACGCCCGCATCGCTCGTTGTCGCGCTCGTGTACCTGTTCTTCAGCGGCCGAAGCCTCAACCTGGTCAGCATTGCCGCCATGATCGTAGCCCTCGGCATGTTGGTGGACAACGCCATTGTCGTCATCGAAAACATCCATCGACTGCATGCGCTCGGCGGCGACCGGCGGGACAACATCCTGCGCGGCGCCGCGGAAGTCGGTCTGGCCATCACCGCGTCGACGCTGACCACCATCGTGGTCTTCATTCCCGTGCTGTATATGGATGCGGGCGAGATGTCCTTGATCATGCGCGAATTCGCGGGGCCGGTCACGACGGCGTTGCTGGCGAGCCTTGTGCTTGCGCTCACGGTCTTGCCGCTCGCGGAAGACCGGCTCGCGGGACTCTACCCGCAGACGGCAAACGGCGATGCCGCAACTGGACGTTGGGGAAGGTTCCGGCGTGCGTTCACGCGCATGGGCGGCATGCTTTCCTTTCAGGGCTACTACAAGGAACTGCTTCGAACGACGCTTGCCCGGCGGCCGGCGGCGCTGGGCATGCTTGCCATCTGCATCGGGCTGACGTATGCGGGGCCTTTCCGCGAAGTGGGATTGCAGGACATGCCGAGCCTCGACCTCCGGCAGGTGCGCGTTCAATTCCGCGCCGATCCCAACTACGGGCCGGGCGGTGTCCAGCAGACCGTGGCGCGGATGGAGACCGCGTTGAATGATCGCCGCGAGGAATTGGGCATCAAAAATCTCTACATACGCAGCGGCGGCTGGGGTGGTGAAATCCGGGTCTACCTTGCCAAGGAAGAAGACCTGAAGCCGGGCGAGCAGTTCCCGTACTCGACCGAAGAAGTCCGGGACAGCCTGTCCGTCCTGCTGCCTCGCGCGGTGCCGGGTGCAACGATTGACTGCGGCGTGGCCCGGGCTGACTTGGGCGAAGAACAGCGCGTAAGCGTTCATCTGCGGGGCGACGACAGCCGCAGAGTGCGTCAATACGCGGAGGCGTTTCTGGACCGCCTCGAACAGGAGCCTCAGCCGGCGCTCAAGGATACTCAATTGGACCGCCCGGAAGACGAGCAGGAGCTTCAATTGCGGGTGGACCTTGCGCGGGCGGCCGCCGTGGGCGCGACGCCCCTGTTCGTCGCGAGCACGGTGGATTTTGCCTTGCGCGGCACGCGCCTGCCGCCGCTGCGGTCGGCGGGCGAAGAAACACCCGTCTGGGCGCGGTTTCGCGCGGAAGACCGTCGCGGAGCGGAAGACCTGCTCAATATTTCCGTACCCGGCATGGCGGGCGGGCTGATCCCCGTGGGCAGGCTTGCGCGCGTCGAGCGCGCGCCGACGCCGCCGGCCCTGTACCGGGAGAACGGCAAGAATGTCATGTCAATCACCGGCACCGCGACAGACCACAACCTCACCCGTGTCCAGGGTGAAATCAGCCGCAGCATGGAGCGGTTCGAGATGGAGCGCGGCTACAGCATGGACCTCGGCGAACGCTTCAGCGAACTTGCCGCCAATTTCCTCAATTTCAAAAGCGCACTCGTGCTTGCAGTTGTTCTGATCTACATTGTCATGGCCGCGCTCTTCGAGTCGCTCCTCCTTCCTCTGTCCATCCTGACCACCGTGCCGCTCGCCTTTGTCGGCGTGTATTGGTCGATGTACCTCACCGATACGCCCCTCGATACGGTCGCGCTGGTGGGGTCCATCCTCATGTGTGGTGTTATCGTGAATAACGGTATCGTGATCGTGGATTGCATCAACGAGCTGCGCCGCGGCGGGATGGACCGCTTCGACGCGATTCTTGGCGCGGCCGTAAACCGGTTGCGGCCGGTGCTCATGACGACCCTGACCACGATACTGGGAACACTGCCGATCGCCATCGGGTCCTCCGGGGAAAGCAGCGCGCTTACCAGCCTCGGGCGCAGCTTCGTCGGAGGGATTACCGCTGGCACGATGCTTACCCTGTTTGCCGTGCCGCTGGCCTACACGCTGGTAGACGATTTCCGTGTATGGGTTGCGGGGTTCCTCGCCGGATTCAGGCGTTCACGTCGCGCCGAAGCATGAAATAGAAGCTCCCGCTTCTGGACACGGCGAGCTATGGCCCCGGGCAGAACCCGTCCTCTGTCGGCGGGTCGGCATCCGGGCATGGGTGATAACCGCCGGAATTGTAGAACTGGATAAGGCGAAGCAATTCCGTCAGCTTGACCTGCCAGTCCGGGCCGGACGGTGAGTAGTCGCTGTCGTGCGGGCAGCACAATTGATTTGCGCCGGGGCCGGGCACGTATCCATCTTCCGTCGCATCGGGTGTTTCAGCGCAATAGAATCCGCCCGAATTGTAGAACTGGATCACGCGCAGCAACTCGGTCAATTCGATCTTGCTGCTATGGTCCTGGTCCGCCGTGTGCCATTCATCCACACAGGGATCGCCTTCACCCTCTCCTTCGCCTTCACCCTCACCCTCGCCTTCGCCTTCACCCTCGCCTTCACCCTCGCCCTCGCCTTCACCCTCGCCCTCGCCTTCACCCTCGCCCTCGCCTTCACCCTCGCCTTCAGCACCGCCCATGCCCAAGCATATACCCATGTCATCCGTAATGGTCACAAAATCGCCGAACATATTGGCTTGCAGGGAATAGTCGTCCCCCGTCTCGGAATTCAGCCACGAGAACGAGCACTCGGCATCGCCGACGGCAGAGATGGACACCCATCCGTTCTGCAGGTCTACCGGATTGTCCAGCATGGCCACATACTGATAGACGGGGAAACCTTCGTAGAAGAAGGCCGTATCGGTTCTTTCGGGCGTCACCGTCGCATCCAGCACCGTTACACCGGGCCAGCCGCCATCGTCCTCGCGGAAGACAACTTGGAAGGAATCCGGGTCGCGGCCGCAGGGATTAGGTGCGCCAGACCCCGCCGCGTTCATGCCCCACCACGTCAGGACGCCGATGGGGACAATTACACCGGAGAAGTTCTCGAATACGCGGAACCCCGGCGTTTCGCTGCTGAGATACGGCCACCAATGCGCTGCCGCGCCCGGCGGCTGGCCGAAAACCGCGCCGAGCAGGCAGAGGGAGATTTGGTCCTCCACGCTGCCGTTGCCCGCGAATACGTCGAAGCAGACATCATCGACGAGGAATTTCACGGTACTTCCGGAAAAGGCGAGTTTCTGCAGGATGACCTTGAGCACGGCTTCGAAGCGAAGCTCGTGTTCCTGACCGTCTGCATACCGGGACGCGTCAATCGAAACCGCGTTGTAGTCGGAATATTCCGTCTGACGCAATCCGAATGCGCGCAGGATGTGGCCGTCCACGTACACCCGCAACACGCCTTCGAACGAAGGCATCAGTTCCTGAATCTTGAGGTTGAAGTGAAGGGTGGCCACGCCTGTTGCAGGCATGGTGAGTCTCTGGACGATATCCTTTGTTTCAAAACGCTCGTCGGGAGGGCCGATGTACGGTACTTCGTACCCGAACACGGCGGCGCAGGCGCCCGACGCCGCATCGCCGGTCTCCTCTATCACCGTACCGCCGTCGTACGACGACCATTCCGTCCAGGCTGCGTGCGCCAGCTCAAATGTGCCGTTTCCCGCGATGCAGCCGTCCCATTGCCCATCGCCGTCCGTGTCTTCATCATTGGGATCCAGACCCAGGTCGTGTTCCCAGCCGTCCCACAAGGTGTCGCCGTCAGAATCCCGCGCACCGGGTTGCGTACCCGTATCGTAAGGCGAAACGTAGACGCCCGTTCCCGTCTCGAAGGCGTCGGCGACGCCGTCGTCGTCCGAATCCGCGAGGCGCAGACCGTAGGTAGTGCCTACGTTGATCCAACCAACGTTCTCGCCCCAGGCGTGCCCGGAGAACTCTCCCGCGGGCGTCATGGCCACGGCGCCGCCCTGGACCGTCTGGAATCTCACCCAACCGATGTTCTCGCCCCAAGCATAGCCCGATAAATGGCCGTTCCCGTTGTGGTTCACGCCGAAATCGGTTGCGGTCGTATTCGAGTATGCGTCGCCGTCTTCAGGCTCTCCGTCGCCGAAATTCAGCCAGCCTGTGTTTTCGGTCCAGGCATAGCCCGACAAGAACCCGGGGGCGGCCGTAATGCCGCTGAAGACCGGGTCGCCATTGCACCAGCCGATATTCTCACCCCAGGCGTGGCGCGCGTTCGGGTCGATGTTCGAACACACGCCGGCGCTGCACAGAAGCAGCGCGAGACCGCTTGCGATTACCCGTTTTGCCTGTCTCATCTGAAGCATGGGGGCATTCCCCACAGTGTCAGTCTTTCCGGGCGGATTCCTGCTGCCGCGTTGGGTCGGCCGCGTACTCCCAATTCGCCCATGTCGAGATGCCGTCTTCGGCCCAGGTCCACGTTATCTTCTGGTACACGAAGGATACTTCTTCCATATGGACGTATGAGGGTTGAATCGACACGATGATGGCGTCTTCCAATGTGATCTGGAAATACTGTTCTTCCTGCGATTCGGCGTTGATGCGGTAGAATTGAAGGGTAACCTCGTCCAATACATCTTGCTGCACCAGCGCCTGATAGAGCAGGGGGCTCGACTTGTCGATATACTTGGTTATGACGACGGGCTCGTGACGGCGTTGACCGGTGGGCATGCCCGATGAAGCATCTCGCGGCGAGACCAGTTCATGACCGAAACTCTCCACAACAATAGTCCCTTCCCGCGTCTCCACCGTGCAGCTTCCCTGGATGTCGGGTCCTTGAATGCGCATATGGATAAGACCCTTGCCCGTGATGTCGCCCTCCGTCGGCATCGTGGCGTGGCTGCCTGCATCGAGCGCATCCAACTTGTTGTAGATGTCGTCCAGCGTATGCATGGTCGGCCCCGGCGGCGCGGACGGTTCGAGCGAACCCGAAAGCGCGAGGCGCGGATGAGCGAGCATGACCGTGGCCGCCAGCGCAAAGAACACCACACCCATAAGAACGACCTTGTGATAGCGCATCGTGTGTCTCCCGCCCTCCATCAAATGGGGCAGTATTGTCTGCTCTTAGAGCCGCAGGAGAGAGGGCTCCCGTACCGTATCACCGCAAACACTCTGCGAATCACGTCCCCCAACAATGCCTGCGGCATCCTACACGGGGCGATCCGTATTTTATCACTATTCTTATTTTATAGGAACCGCTACCGTTTGTCAAGTGGTCTGAATCGGGGCGTTCTTTTCTCGACGAAGGCGGTCAGACCCTCGACACCGTCCGGGTGCCCGCCGCATGCGGCTATGCCTTGGCGTTCGAGTTCCAGTTGTTGTTCCAGCGAATTGCCGTAGGCGTCCTGGAGCAGCCGTTTCGTCCAGCCGAACGCGTGCAACGAACGCCCGAGCAGGTCTCTGGCCAGTGCTTTGGCCTCGTCGAGCACCTTGTTGTCGTCGGCAACACGCGTGACCAGTCCCCATTCCAGCGCCTGGGCGGCGGAAATCGGCGTATCCAGCGCAATGATCGCCAAGGCCTCCGCCGCGCCAACCAGTCGCGGCAGCGTGAATGTGCAGCCGCCGTCGGGGCACAGCCCCGCCGCGGTGTAGGCGCATCGCAGCGTGGCCGAGCGCGCCATGACCCGGAAATCGGCGGCCAACGCGAGCGAAAAGCCGCCGCCCGCGGCTGCTCCGTTAATCGCGGCGATTACAGGCTTCGGCGTCCGGCGTATCTCCGTAATCGCCAGATGGAAGACAGGCGCGAGAGCGTGAAACGCGGCGCGGGCGCCCTCCGGCGCGGCAAGGACGGCCTTGAGATTGCCTCCCGCGCAGAAGGCTTTTCCGGAACCGGTAATAATGACTGCCTTGACCTGTTCGTCCGTCGCCGCGCGCGCGAGACCGTCCGCCAGCGCCTGAATAGTGGGGCGGTCAAAAGCGTTATAGCTCTCGGGCCGGTTCAAGACGACGGTTGCAATGGCCTCTTCTTGTGAAATCAGGATGGGTTCGGACATGCGCGCAATCTCCCTTGGAGTCTGGCCGGACTGCCGGCGGCCGTCAAGCCGCCGCCGGTGGTTTCAACGTGGCTTTGTTTATACTATACGTGCCTGCTCGCAGTGAAACGCGGGCGGGGCGGAGCCGATACGTGGCCGAAACCATACAGATAAAACTTGCGGAACGTTGCGTCGAGGTGGAGGGGGGTATCACGCTGCACCAGCTTCGCGCGCGGGTGAAACCCGATGCCGACGTGGTTGTGGTCAACGGCGCGCCCATGCCGCACGACCGCCCCCTGCAATCCGGTGACGAAGTCGTTTTCATCAAGCGCGGCGAGATGCCGGGTCGCGAGGAACTCGAGGCCCTTATGGCCGCTCGCCACACGCCCGGCGTTCACGCCGTGCTGAAACGTTCCGCCGTCGGCATCGCGGGGCTCGGCGGGCTCGGTTCCGCGATTGCGATTGCGCTGGCGCGCATAGGCGTGGGCCGGCTCGTGCTTGCGGATTTCGACGTGGTCGAGCCGAGCAACCTGAACCGCCAGCAGTATTTTATCGACCAGATCGGCCTGTACAAGACCGATGCGCTCCGCGCCAACCTTGTGCGGATCAATCCTTACGTCGTTCTTGAATGTCACACGGTACGCTTGACAAAGCAGAACGTACCGGTCATCTTCCGGGACGTGGGCGTGATGGTCGAGGCGTTCGACGCGGCGGACCAGAAGGCGATGCTCGTCGAAAGCTTCTGTACTGCGCGGCCGGGCGCGCCGATCGTGCTCGCTACCGGTCTGGCCGGTCACATGCCGAGCAACACCGTGACGACACGCAAGGTGGGCCGCTCGCTCGTGGTGGTCGGCGACCTGGTCACAGCAGCCGCGCCGGGCACGGGGCTCATGGCGCCGCGGGTCGGCGTCGCCGCGCACCATCAGGCAAACGCGGTGCTCCGGCTGCTTCTCGGGGAGGATCCGGTGGCATGAAACGGGAGGCATGACGTATTCATGAACATTACGGTCCATTTGCTTGGCCAGCTGGGCCACATCGCCGGGCGCGACAGTGTCGCGGTGGAAGCGGAGGATGCGGCATCGGTCCGCGAAGTGGTGCTGCACGTGACGGCGGCGCACGGCGCTTCCTTCCGCGAGATCGTGTTTACGCCGGACGGCGCGTTCCGCCCGTCGTTGATGGTGCTGTGCAACGAGGTTCCGATAGACAAGGATGCGCCCCCAAAACTGCGCGACGGCGACCAGGTCACGCTGCTCACCGCGATTGCCGGAGGTTGACGGTGGTTTCCCTGACCAATGACGAAAAGGCTGTCTACGAATGGCAGATGTGGGTCCGCGATTTCGGTGAAGAAGGCCAGAAACGGCTGCGAAACAGCAGCGCGCTCGTTTCGCGCGCCGGGGGGCTGGGCGGCCCCGTGGCGCTGCAACTGGCCGCGGCGGGCATCGGCAGGCTGGTGCTGGCCCACGCGGGCACGGTCCGGCCCAGCGACCTGAACCGGCAAATCCTCATGACCCACGATGGGCTGGGCAAGCCCCGCATCGCATCGGCCGTGCGCAGGCTGGAGGCGCTGAACCCCCGGGTCGAGGTCGAGGGCATCGGCGAGAACATCAGCGAGGCGAACGCGGACGCGCTTGTTTCCAGCGTGGATATCGTTTTCGATTGCGCGCCATTGTTCCAGGAGCGCTTCGCCATGAACCGCGCGTGCGTCGCCCGGCGTAAACCGCTCATCGACGCAGCCATGTTCGAGATGCAGTGGCAAGTGACCACGATCATTCCCGGGGAGACGCCATGCCTCCAGTGCATATACCCGGAGATGCCGCCCGGCTGGAAGCGCGAATTCCCCGTGTTTGGCGCGGTAGCCTGCATGGCCGCGTGCGCCGCCGTCATGGAGGGGGTCAAGCTCCTTTCCGGCATGGGGCCGTCGCTGGCTGGGAAAATGCTATATTTCGATACGCGCATGATGCGCGCGCGCACGGTGCCCTTGGCGCGCAGGCCGGAATGCGCGGTGTGCTCCGGCGTCTGAGCGGCGCCGGGGGAATCGGCCGCATGGGTGCGGCAAAACCGATAACGGGGAGAATCCGCGATGCGTAGAGCCTGGTTGGCCTTGCTGATAAGTCTTGCGGCGTGCGCGGGGCTGATCGCCCTGTTTTATGCCGATAACCGGAAAGAAGAACGCGCCCCGTCGCTGACGTTTTATTGCGCCGCGGGCATGACCGCGCCCGTCGAGCGAATAGCCGCGCAGTACGAGAAGGAATACGGGGTCAAGGTGACGATCCAGTTCGGCGGCTCCGGCACGTTGCTCAGCAACATCCAGGTAGCGCGCCAGGGTGACCTCTATCTCGCGGCGGACGCTTCCTACATCGAAGCCGCGCGCGGAAAGGAACTCGTGGCGGAGACCATTCCCGTCGCATACCTGCATCCTGTGATTGCCGTCGCACAAGGCAATCCGAAGGGCATTCAAGGGGCCGAAGACCTGTTGCGCGAGGATGTGCGCACGGCCCTGGCGAACCCAGACGCCGCATCGATTGGCAGGCTGACCCGGGTTATGCTGGGGGATAGCGGCTTATGGGACGGCATTCAGGCCGCCGTCACGGCGCGCGGCGTGTTCAAGCCGACGGTAAACGACGTGGCCAACGACGTCAAGCTGGGCACGGTCGATGCGGGAATCATCTGGGACGCACTCGTGCCGCAGTTCGCGGGGATTGAAGCCTTGCCGCTGGACGAGGCCGGGAAGCACACGCAGGAAGTGCAGATTGCCGTGTTGACGTACAGCAGCCGTCCCACGGATGCGCTGCGGTTCGCCCGATACCTGGCGGCGCGCGACCGCGGGCTGCCCGTCTTCGCGCAATGCGGCTACACGCCGGTCGAGGGGGATGCGTGGGCGTGGATGCCCGAGATCCTCTATTTCAGCGGCGGCGTGAATCGCGTGGCTATCGAGCAGCTTGTAAAGGAATTCGAGCAGCGCGAAGGCTGCAAGGTAACGACCGTTTACAACGGCTGCGGTGTCCTGCTGGGCCAGTTGAAACTCGGCGAACAGCCCGATGTGTATCACACGTGCGACGGCTCGTTCATGAGAGGCGTCGAGGACCGCTTCGATGCGCCCATCGAGATCAGCCGGACCGATATCGTCATCCTGGTGACCAAGGGCAATCCGCACGGCATCGCCTCGCTCGCGGACCTCGCCGCGCCAGGGCTGCGCGTTGGCCTCGCGCATGAGGAGCAAAGCACGCTCGGCTGGCTGACCGCGCGCCTGCTGCGCCAGGAGGGCCTGTACGAGGCCATAACGGCCAACGTGGTGGTCAACACGCCGACGGCGGACCTGCTGGTGGCGCAGCTGGTTGCGGGGGGGCTGGACGCGGCGGTTGTTTACGAGGCCAACACGAAATCCGTGCGCGACAAGGCGGATGTGCTGCCCATCGATCGTCCGAACGCCTTGGCCACGCAGACCTACGCGATTGCGAAAAGCAGCAGTCAGCGGCATCTGATGCAGCGCTTCCTGGATGCGCTGCATTCAAAGGCGAGCCGGGAGCGGTATCTTGCGGCCGGCTTTGAACTGGTAGAAGGCCCCGGTGCGCCATGACTGGCCGGGCCTTCGAACCTCCGGGCAATCATCGCCGCGTGCGTTCGGACGCCCCCTTTTATGCCGGCCTGCTGCTGCTGAGCGGTTTCTACGTGTTTCTGATTGTCGCGATGCTCGTTGCCGACCTGACCTTCGCGGGGCGCGGCGAGTTCCTGCGCGCGCTCACCGCTCCCGAAACGCGCTACGCCATCAAGCTCAGCCTCATCTCCTGCACATTGGCGACCGTCTTCTCGCTCTGGGTCGCCGCGCCCGCGGGTTACCTGTTCTCCCGTTACCGGTTTCCCGGCAAGGCGCTGTTCGATTCCATTCTGGACGTTCCGATCGTCCTGCCCCCGCTTGTAGTCGGCCTGAGTTTGCTCATCCTGTTCCGCACCGCGCCGGGCATCGCTTTCGAGACCTTCTACGAGCGGGTGACGGGCGCGCGAATCACCTACGCCGTGGCGGGCGTCGTGCTGGCGCAGTTCACGGTCGCGTGCGCGTTTGCCGTGCGCACCATGCGCGCCACGTTCGACGGCTTGAGTCCGCGCCGCGAGCAGGTGGCCCTGACGCTGGGATGCTCGCGCGGGCAGGCCTTCTGGCTCGTGGCGCTGCCCGAGGCGCGCAAGGGTCTCGTCGTGGCCGCAACCCTTGCCTGGGCGCGTTCGCTCGGAGAGTTCGGGCCCATTCTAATCTTTGCGGGCGCAACCCGGCTGAAAACCGAGGTGCTGTCGACTACCGTCTTCCTGGAAATGAGCGTGGGCAACGTCGAGGCCGCCGTCGCGGTCTCGCTGCTGATGATCGCGGTGTCCCTGGCGGTGCTGGTCATCGTGCGGGTCCTTGGCTTCGCGGAATACCTGCGATGAAACGGAAGAGGAGGCGCGCCCGTGATCTGCCTGGATGACGTCACCATCCGCGCGGGCGCATTCCTGCTGCCCGGCGTCAGCCTGACCGTGCCCGCGGGGCAATACGCGGTGCTCATGGGCAAGACCGGCTGCGGCAAGACAACGCTGCTCGAAGCGGTCTGCGGCCTGCGCACGGTCGTTTCCGGCAGTATCACACTATGTGGCCGCGACGTGACGCGACTGCGCCCCGCGGAACGCGGCATCGGCTATGTGCCGCAGGACACGGCGCTGTTCTCGACCATGACCGTGCATGACCATCTGGCCTTTGCCCCGCGTCTCCGGCGCTGGTCCCGCCGCGACATTGAATCGCGCGTAGCCGAACTGGCCGAACTGCTCGGGATTGTTCATCTGCTTCATCGCAAGCCCGACGGGTTGAGCGGGGGGGAGGCGCAGCGGGTCGCGCTTGGGCGCGCGTTGTCGTTCCAGCCGCGCGTGCTGTGTCTCGACGAGCCGCTCAGCGCGCTCGACCAGGATACCCGCCACGAGATGCACGCCCTGCTCGCCTCCGTCAAGCAGCGCCTTGGCATGACGGTCCTGCACGTGACCCATGACCGGGACGAAGCCGCGCGCCTGGGCGACAGGCTCTTCACGCTGGCCGATGGCAACATAGGGGAGGTGGAAAATCCGGGGCACTGCAACCACCTGTCCGGGAACGGCACGTGAATCGTTTCATTCGGGGTGCCCGCGCTCGTGTCCGCCCTGACTTCTGCGCAGTAGGAAACCTGCGCTTTTGAAGTGTCAGACGTGAAAGCAAAGGGGGCAAGGTCCCGTCCCCGGAGTCACGTGGCGCGCCGGCGGCAGCAATAGACGACGTGGTTGTCCGGGACCTGGAATCTCCGGCGCTCTTCTTCGGACAGGATGTCGTGTGGCGCGATTGGCTCAACGTCAAAAGCAGTCAGGCGGGCCGGGAAGTCGCTGATAGAATAATCCCGCACGTGATTGTAGATGAGCGGATTGGGCCTCTCGAACTCGCGGGTGTCCGGGACAGGCGCGAAGGGAACCATTATCAGGGCCGTGCCGGCGGGCTTCAGTATGCGCGCTATTTCCTCGAGGGCTCGCCGGTCATCCCGAATGTGTTCCAGCACGTGGATGCAGACGATACCGTCGAAGACGGCATCGCGGACGGACATGCACGTGAGGTCCGACGAGAAGCAACGGCTGGTGACTGCGTGGCGCGTCGCGCCCGGCTGCAGGTCCGAGGCAAAGAGACGGAGTCCCTCCGCGGCGCGCAGGAACCGCTGAGTCTCCGCTTCAGGCGAGACGTGCAACACCCGGCTGCCCGTCCGCAGGAACGCGGGTGGCCGGCGCATGAAGAAGAAATGCAGCATGCGGTGGCGGTCGTGCTGTCCGCATTGCGGACATTCCACCTGCGGGACAATCCAGTGGCCGACATCCAGAATCCGGAATGCATGGCCTTCCCACCCGCAGCAAGGACAAGCCACGCGCGGATGACGACACATCTGGTTGCGGATGCGGATGTAGAAATTCCACGCATGGGCGCGCAGCGCCGTCCAGCCCGCGCGCCAGCCGTGGCGACGGGTACGCCACAGCACTTCGCGGATACACCGGAGACCGCCGCCGAGAACAACGGATAAAGAAATGCCGGTGCGAGTCTCGTTCACGATGTCTCGCCTACAAACCGTGATACCACGCCATGGCCGTTATGGTATTAGGGATGGGCTCCTTGAGACAAGCCGGGGCCAACCCGCGCGGGACTCTGCCGTTTCGCGTCAGGTGCGCGAGCAAATATCTCATTTTTCTTAGTTAAGGCGGTGCGAATGCGCGGACCGGGCATAGCGCCGTGAAATACCGCTTTTCCGGTTGTTTCCAAGTTTATTTGCACAGGGGCTTGAACATTGCGGCGGAATCATGTACGATGAACATTCCCGTGTATAACGAACGTTAGGTAGGGAACTGAAGTCAGCAACAAGGAGAGGCGCCAATGAGGGAAATCAAGAAGGCTGCCGTCCTCGGTTCGGGCGTCATGGGCGCTGCTATCGCGGCCCATCTCGCGAACTGTGGCATTCCCAGTATCATGCTGGATATCGTCACGCCGAACTTGCCGGACGCGGACAAGAAGAACCGGAAGAAGCGCAACGCGCTGGTAGACGGGAACAAGCAGGCGTTGCTCAAGGCCAAGCCGTCCCCGCTCTATCGCAAGTCGTACATCGACATGATCGAGACGGGCAATTTCGAAGACGACATGTCAAAAATCGCTGATTGCGACTGGATCATCGAGGTGGTCATGGAACGCCTCGACATTAAGAAATCGGTCTTTGAGCAAGTGGCGCGGCACCGGAGAGCAGGCTCGATCGTCACTTCGAACACGAGCGGCATTCCGATCCGCGCGATGGCGGAGTCCATGCCCAAGGAAATGAGCCAGCATTTCATGGGCACGCACTTCTTCAACCCGCCGCGCTACCTGAAGCTGCTCGAACTGATTCCCGGCCCGGACACGCTGCCGGAGGTCATCGACCTGATGGCGTATGTGGGCGAGAACATTCTGGGCAAGGGCATCGTGTACGCCAAGGACACGCCGAACTTCGTCGCGAATCGTCTCATCACCTTTGCCATGCAGTATGTCATGCATACGATGGTCGAGGACGGTCTGTCGGTCGAGGAAGTGGACGCGCTGACGGGCCCGGCCATCGGCCACGCGAGTTCGGCGACGTTCCGCACGGCGGACTTGGTCGGCCTGGACACGCTGCAGAAGGTCGTGGCCAACGTGAAGAATGGCTGCCCGGACGATGAATGCCAGGCGATCATGTCCGGCCCGGCGTGGTTCGACGGCATGGTGGCGAAAGGCTACTTCGGCAATAAGTCCGGGTCCGGCTTTTACAAGGCGACCAACGAGCGGGACGAAAAGGGCAAGCGCGTCATACTCGGCATCGACCCGCAGACGCTCGAGTACCGGCCGCCGGTCAAGCCGCGCTTCGAGTGCACGGGCGCGGCGCGGGGCCTCGAGGAACTCGCCGAAAAACTGCGCGTCATGCACAACAGCGAGGACAAGGGCTCGAAGTGGCTGTTCAAGTTCGCCGCGAACATGGCGATTTACGCCGCGAACCGGATTCCCGAGATTTCAGACGACATCGTGAACATAGACAACGCGGTGCGCTGGGGCTTTGCGTGGGAAGTGGGCATCTTCGAGACGTGGGACATCCTGGGCTTCGACGATGTCTGCGCGCGGATGGAAGCGCTCGGCCTGACGCTGCCGCCTATTGTCAAAGCGATGAAGGAAAAGGGCGCCAAATCGTTCTACAAGACCGAGAACGGCGTCCAGATGTTCTTCGACCTGGCGACGAAGTCGTACCAGCCGGTTCCGAAGAATCCGAAGGAAATCAATCTGGTCAATGTGAAGACCGGCGCCCCGGCGAAGGAAGTCGCGAAAAACGAGAGCGCGAGCCTGATCGACGTGGGCGATGGCATCGTGTGCTGCGAGTTCCACTGCAAGATGAACGTCATCGACGCGGACTTGACGGCGATGCTGAGCCAGGGCGTGGACCTGCTGGAAGCGGACAAGTTCGAGGGCATGATCGTCGCGAACCAGGGCCAGCATTTCTGCGCGGGCGCGAACATTTTCCTCGTGCTCGGCGCGGCGATGCAGGGTGATTTCGCCAGCCTCGAGGCGATGGTTCGCGGCCTGCAGGGCGCGAACATGCGGATGAAGTACTGCGCCAAGCCCGTGGTTGCCGCGCCGCACCACTACACCTTCGGCGGCGGCGTCGAAATCTGCATGCACACGGACAAATGCGTGATTGCGGGCGAGACCTACGCAGGACTCGTGGAAGTCGGCGTGGGCGTGATTCCCGCCGGCGGCGGAACGAAGGAAATGCTCGTGCGGGCGCTCGAATACTTCCCGGACAACGTGCCGGCCGACCCGTTCCAGCACGTGCGGCGCGCCTTTGAAGACATCGCGATGGCGAAGGTCAGCACAAGCGGCGGCGAATTCGTTGAACTCGGCTACATGCGCCCGACCGACATCATCGAGCCGAATTTCGAGCTTCAGGTCGGTCGAGCCAAGGCGGTATGCCTCGGCATGCTCAAGTCAGGCTATCGTCCGCCGCGTCCGCCGCGGCTGTGGGCGCTGGGCGAGACCGCCGAAGCGGCCTTCATCCAGGGAGTCTGGGGCATGAAGGAGGCGGGCTTCGCCTCGGAGCACGACATGCTGATCGCAAGCAAGGTTGCCCACATCCTGTGCGGCGGCAACCGGATTCAGGGCACGCCCATGACCGAGCAGGACGTCCTGGACCTCGAGTGCGAGGCGTTCTGCAGCCTGTGTGGTACGGAAAAGACGCAGCAGCGCATCCAGCACATGCTGGCCAGCGGCAAGCCGTTGCGCAACTAACGCGTGAGGAGGAATGTAACTATGGACAAGGTTTACGTAATCTCCGCGGTGCGGACGGCCGTGGGCAAATCGAAAGCAGGCAGCGCCATCGCGCACGTTCGTCCGGATGACATGGGCGCTGTGGTCGTTCGTGAAGTGGTGAAGCGCTCCGGCATCCCGGCCGACCGCATGCAGGACGTCGCTATCGGCTCGGCGTTTCCCGAAGCGGAATCCGGCATGAACGTGGGCCGGATCATTGCTCTGGCCGCCGGGTTGCCCGATACCGTGCCGGGCGTCACCACCAACCGCTTCTGCTCGTCCGGTCTTGAAACCATGGCGAGCTTGGGCGCGAAGATCGAGGTCGGCATGCTCGAGTGCGGCGTCGCCGGCGGCACGGAATCCATGAGCCTGATCCCGATGGGCGGCAACAAGACGTGTCCCAATCCGAGCCTGGTGCGCAATAACCCGCGCGCCTACACGGGCATGGGCCAGTGCGCGGACAATGTCGCCAAGGACTTCAACATCACGCGCGAAGAATGCGACAACTGGGCCTATCAGAGCAACATGCGCGCCGTCGCCGCGATCAAGGCGGGAAAGTTCAAGGAGCAGATCATCCCGCTTGAGGTGAAGGGGCTGGACGGGTCTACGTACATCTTCGACACGGATGAAGGCCCGCGCGCGGAGACGACGCTCGAAGGACTGGCCAAGCTCAGGCCCGCATTCGCGGCCTCGCCGAAGCTCGGCGTGCACACGGCGGGCAATTCGAGCCAGACCAGTTGTGGCGCCGCCGCGACCGTGCTCGTCAGCGAGCGGATGCTGAAGGACATGGGCCTGAAGCCGCTGGCGCGGCTGCGCGGCTACGCGGTGGGCGCGGGTGACCCCGGTTATCTGGGCCCGGCGCAGGTTCCGGCGATCGACGATGCCCTGAAGCAGGCGGGCATTACGATAGCCGACATTGGCCTGGTCGAGTGCAACGAAGCGTTCGCGGCGCAGACGCTGTACGTCGTGCGTCATTACGGCTTGGACCCTGAGATCACGAATGTGAACGGCGGCGCTATTGCGCTGGGCCACCCGCTGGGCTGCACCGGCGCGAAGCTGGCCACGCAACTGATCTGCGAGATGAAGGCGCGCGGCGTGAAGTGGGGTCTCGAGACGATGTGCATCGGCGGCGGCATGGGCGCCGCCGGCGTATTCGAATTGTGTGAGTAGGCGAGCATACTGACTTGACACGAGCCGCCCCGGCCCCCGCGTGGGCCGGGGCGGTTTTTGGCGAACCCGGCATAATTGCCGGCTTGGGGAGCACAACCTGATAGTGTTCAGGTACTGTGGAACCGCAAGGACGCCGCGGTGACGCAGGGTCTGACGGAAGCGGGGAGCAAAGCCGCGGCCCGGTCAGCAAGAAGCCGCGGTTCACGACTCAAAGTCGTTTTCTTCTTCTTCCTCGTCCCCGCCTTCTTCGGGGCCGCCCAGGATGGACGCGTCCTGGCCCGCCATTTCCATCACTTCTTCCGAGGCGAAGATGGGGCAATTCACGCGCACGGCAATGGCGATGCCGTCGCTCGGACGGGAATCGATGCGCAGCACCTGCTCGACAAGCCCGGCGGCGTTCTTCTGCTCGACGTTCAGGTGCGCGTAGAACGTGTCGTTCTCCAGTTTGTAGATGGTCACGGAGCGCAGTTCGCCGCGCAACCCCGCGAGCAGGTTACGGATGAGGTCATGGGTCATCGGCCGCGGGGCTTTCTCTTCCATGAGCCCGGCCTGGATAGCGCGCGCTTCGGGGAGCCCGACGAGAATGGGCAACACGCGGTTTTCATGCCGCAAGAGCACCAGTGGATAATGCTGTTCGGGCGACTGGCTGACCCCCAGGATTTCAAGTTGTAACATGGCCACCTCCTCTCACCGCATTATACCGCGAATGCGGCTCGGCACTCGTCTATTCCGCCGGCCGAAGCCCATGCAGGCTGTAACGCCGGTCGCCTTCAACCGGGAATATGCGTATCGTATCGTAACCCTGTGCCGCGGCATGTTCTGGTACCGTGATGGTAAAGACCACGGCGCCCGCGCGCGTTTCGCGCGACGGGCCGAAGTCCTGCTCGGCGGCCACACGGCTTCCCGCGCACACGAGCATACGATACTTGTCGTTGCCGTCCATCGCAATTTCCCATGTGCCGGCGTGGACCACGCCGCCGAGACCGACCTCGATGCCGCGCTGGGTAAACGAGAGTGCTGCTCCTGCGCGCCAGGATGCCGCGGCGGTTTCTTCCGGCACGGGCAATTCACGTAACGATACCTGGAGAATACCCGGATACCGGTAGGCGTCCCGGTCGATCAGATGGTCGAATTGGCCGGTGTTCATGCGCCAGATCGCGGCCCAGCGTTCGCGCGCCCAGAACGGCCCGCGCGTGATCAGGACCAACTGGTCGTAATACTCGGCCAACTGCGTGTCCTTGATTTGGTTGCCGTCGTACGCAAACGTGGGGGGCTTGTCTTGGCGCGACGCCGCGGCCCGCCCGGTAACGATGCGCCTCAGCTCGCTCCAGAGCGGCCATTGCCGGAACGAACCCGCGAGCAACGGCGTGGTTGCCTGGAAATCGGGCGGATGTAGTTGCATGGCCTGCCCGGTCTCGACGTATCCCGGCGGGATGGTGCGCGTGAAGTGGCCGATGCGCCAGTTGGGACTGTAGCAAGCGGGCAGCCGCGCGAGCAGCGGGTCCGCCAATGCGTAGTAGTCAATGATGTGCGCTTTGGGTCCGGCGAAATAACCGCGAAAGCCGACGCTCCCATGCGTGCGCACGACCGGTTTGCCCTCGAGCCGGTACCGCTTTCCTTCGTGGGCGAAGCGGTTCGTGGGCAGGTCCAGATTCCTGCGATACCGCAGCAGCCCCGCTTCGCTGAAATAGAACTGACGCTCGTTGCCGATGCCGTGTGTGTCCTTGAACCCGGCGAGACCCCTAATCGTGCGGGAATCCGCATATATGGTGGGTACAGGCGCCGCCCATGCCTCTTTCATTGCCGCCTTGGCCGGGGACGCGGCGTCGCGCCCTGACCAGTCCGGCATCCCGAGTCCGACCCACGCAATTGCGGCGACCACGGGGGCCCAGGCCCAGCGCGGGGCGCTGTCGAGCAGACGTCCCAGGCCCGCGCGCGCCAGCGCTCCGATGCGCGCCCGCTCGGCCTCCGTCCAGCCCGTGACCAGGGCCGCACCGCAGACGAACGCGGGCGTGAAAAAGCGGCCGGTCATGAAATCGCCGCCGATACGGATTACGTAGATTACATAGAGCACAACGCCAAACGCGGACGCCACCGCCGGGCCGCTCCCGCGCAGCAATGCGGCAAGGATGCCCGCGGCCATCGTCCCGGTTGTCAGCGGATCGCGCCGCCACGAATTTTCGAGGTAGTGCCATCCCTGACGGACGAGTTCCGGGTCGGCTATTCCCGTGGCGAGTTTGGCGTAGGCCGTGTTCGGGAACGGGAAGCCGTAGTAGATGACCGAGAAGACCTCCCACGCGGCCAGCGGCAAGAGACCGGCCAGCACTGCCGCCGCCGCCCGCAAGCTTGGCGCGCGCATCCACGCCGCGATGAGCCCCGGCAGGAACAGCAACAGCGTGTCCAGCCGGTTCAGCGCTCCGAGCGCCGCCAGGACGGCCAGGACGAAGACGTTGCGCGCGCCGGGCGCGCCGTGGAACAGTGTGGCGAAGAACAGGGCCAGCAGCAGGTGCGTGAGCGGGTTTTCAAGACCGGAAGACGAGTAGTCCACATACGCCTGGGAGAACAAGAGCAGCGACACGGCGAGCAGGCCCGCCCCCAGGGTCCGAGCCACGCGCCCCGCCAGCACGGCAACGGCGAACACGCTTACCATGAGCGAAACGGCGATCGTCGTCAGAAAGTGCTCGCGCGTGAAGTAGTACGGCGCGGCGATGACAAACAGCCACAAGGGATGCGTGTAGGCCTGCACCCGCTCGCCTGCATTCCACGTCAAGCCCTCGCCGCTGACCCAATTGTCGACGGTCCGCAGCGTGATATAGGCGTCGTCGCAGAGCCACGCCGTGCGCACGAATACGAGCGCCAGCAGCGCGATCGCAAGCGCCAATACGGCCCGGTTCGCCGGGTTGCCTCTGCCGCCGCTATTCATCAGGGGCCGGCTCCTCCGGCGGGGTTCTCGGACCGCGCCGCGGCAGCCGCGGCTGGAGACCCTGCGGCCACGTTGGGCCTGGCGGCGCGATGGTCGGGCCGGGCTTGGACGGCCGGTTCCCGGTGCGCGCGACATAGGCCGCAATTAAGCCGTCGTTACCGCCGGTATTCATCGCCCAGATGGCGCGGAAACGGTCCACACTCCATATCGGCCCGCGCGTGATGCGCGTCAACTGGTCATAAAACGCCGCGAGGTCCGGGTCGTCGAAACGATCGCGCGCGCCGCGCAACAGGTCAAGGTAGCCGTCGGGTATGTCGCGCTTGAAGTGGCCGATGTGCCAATTGTTGAGGTCTTTGGCCGGCAAGCGCGCGAGCAACGGCTCCGAGAGCGCGTGGTAATCAACGATATAGGGCTCCGGCCCCGCGTAATAACCCTTGAAACCCGTTGCGCCGTACGCCGAAACGTGCGCGCCCCTCGCGCGCAGCATGCGCCCGTCGTCCGCCCATTCATGACGGACTTCCCAGCCGTTTTCCGGCCCGCGCAGCAGCCCCGTCGCGTGATAGTAGAAGCCGCGCTGGTCGCTGACGCCGCGCTCGTCGCGGAAAGCATTGCCCGCCTGCGTCAGGCGGTCCTGGCCATAGCCGGCGTCCGTGAGCACAATCGGATACGGCGACATGAAGCATAACAGGCCCAGCACCATCACCGCCGCCGTGGCGTGCCTGAATTGCAGAGGCGCGCGCGCCAGCAGCGCCGCCGCCACGAGCAGCGTCGCGGTCAGATAGCGCCCGGCCATGAAGTCGCCGCCAATGCGCACGGTGTAGGCCGTATACAGCGCCGCACCGAGTGCGGGGGCCCACGCGCGGCGGTCGCGCAATGCAAACGGCAGACCAAACCCGCACAGGACCACGGCCAGCGACTGCGGGTCGATCTCCGCCTGGCTTATGAAATAGGCAAGACCCTGCCGCGCCAGGCTGGCGGCGGGGATGCCCGTGTTGAGCTTCGCGTAGGCCGTGTTCGGGAACGGGAAACCGTAATAGGCCAGGGAGAAGGCCTCCCAGGCCACAAACGGAAGCAATCCGCACGCGGCGGCGAGGCAGCCGCGCCAGGACCGTGTCTTGACGGTCAGGTAGACCAGCGCGGGCAGATACAGGAGCAGCGTGTCCATGCGCGTGAGCGCAGCAAGCCCCGCCAGCAGCGAGAGCGGCAGCACCTTCCGCGCATCGGGCCGATTACTGAAAAAGACCGCCAGAAATGCCGCCAACAGCAGGTGAGTCAGGGGGTTTTCCAGTCCCGACGTGCTGTATTCGACGAACGCCTTCGAAAACGCGAGCGCAGCAAGCGCGGCGACCGCGGCCGAGGGCGATTCCGCGAGGAAGAGCACGATCAGGACCGCCGTTGCAAGCGTGATCACGAGGCTTAACACCTGCGCGGTGACAAAAACCTCGTGCGTGAACGCATAGACGGCGGCGAGCAGCAGCATCCAGAGCGGGTGCGTGAACGCCTGGACACGTTCGGCCGTATTCCAGCGCGGGCCGTAGCCGCTTACGAGGTTGTCCACGGTGCGGAACGTGATGTAGGCATCGTCGCACAGCCACGACGCGCGCACCGCGACGGCCATGAACCCGGCAAGAAACAGGACGATCAACAAACCGCCCAGAAACCGGCCATACCATGTGCCCCGAGATTCGATACTCCTGCTCCTGCTCGCGGCTCAGGACGCCGCGCCGTTCTCGTCGTCCAGATAACCGATGGCTTCCAGTTGGCGCCGTTCCTCTTCCGAGAGTGCCGCATGTTGCGGCGTGGGCGGCGCTTTCGGGTGATCCTGCACCCAGGTTTCCACGAACTGGCGCATCGGCGCCATTTCCGCGGCGTGCCGCCGCGACTGGTCCGTGCGGATACCCTGTTCGCGCCCGCCGCGCGCCTGCAACTCTTGCGGCGGCAGGCCCTGATGGGACGCGCTATTGTCGAAATATTTCCACGCGGCAGCGTAGGCGCCCACCTTCGACGCGCCGCGGAAATCGGTTTCCGTGATAAAGTACTCCGGCAACGCGGCCGTTTCCACTGCGCCGTCCATCAGCGGCTTCAACGACACCCCTTCGACAGATTCCGGCACGGGCGCGCCCGCGTATTCGAGCAGCGTCGGCAGCAGTTCCAGCAACCGCACCGGTTGTGCGATCCGGGCACGGGCCGGTTTCCAGCCCGGCTGATACAGGATCCATGGAACCACTACCTGCGACTCGTAGAGCAGCCAGCCATGGTAAAGCGACTTCGCGACGCCGGGGTGGTCGTCGAGCCCTTCCCCGTGGTCACTGAGGATTGCAAACAAGGTGTTTTCCCAGCCGTGGAGCTTGCAGAGCGCCTCGATGAACCCCGCCGTGTCGTCCGTCAATTGCCTCACGGACTGCAAGTACTTCGGGTACCGCTCGCCCGCGGACAGGAACATGCCCTGGTATTCCGGGCGGCGCAGCGTGTAGTCGTCGCGCACATACCACTCGTGGATTTCCATCAGGTTCAACTGCGCGAAGCAGGGGCCTTGCGCGTGCCGCCGGGCGAAATCCAGCGTTGCCTCATACAACTGCGGAGCGGACGGCAGCGGCACGCGCCCGCGCACGTTGTCGCCGTGGGCCTCCTGCATCCAACTGAAAACCACGTCGCTCTCGATGTACTCGTCAAAACCCAGGTGGAAGTTGTAACTGCGGTTCAGGTTCGGGTTGGCGGTTGCGCCGAAGGTGGCGTAGCCGCGCCGTTTCAGGAGCATGCCGAGCGTGTCGAAGCGGCTGTCCAGGATTTCATTCCGCTCGAGGTAGAGGCCAAGGTCGCGAGGGTAGCGCGATGTCAGGAACGACCCGATCGATGGGCGCGTCCAACTGCACTGCGCCACGGCCCGCTCAAACAACACGCCTTGGGCAGCCAGCGCGTCCAGCTTCGGCGACACTTCATGCGGGCAGCCATAGCAGCCCAGTTTGTCGGCCCGCAGCGTGTCCAGCATGATCAGGACGATGTTCGGCGGCGTATTCGACGAAGACGCGCCCAAGGCCGGGACAGGCCCTTCCCCGGCTTTCGGCGCATCGTCAGGCGGGGGACCGCACCCCGGCCCCGCGGCCGCGCCCAAGCCGGCCAGCGCTGCATATGAAAGGAAATCCCTGCGTGTGATGGCGCCCATGCGACACTCTCAGCAACCCCAAGTTTCGCGACAGTATACCTTGAACGGCGGTGCAAGCGAAACGGCGTGGACAACGCGACAGCGGCGTTTCCGCCGTTTCATAGGAGGAGTACGCGAACAAAACGAGAATACATTGACAGCTCCGGTGTGGCGCGTTATCATGATTTTGCTGCAAGCGCAGACCCGTTCAGGAACGCTTTTATTGGTGAGGAAAGCGCGCCTGTGCGCGGGAAGAAAGGGGGTAGTTGTGAAGGTGCTCGTGGCGGATGATGACTCCGTAATGCGAAAGCTGCTTGAACGGCAACTTTCCGAATGGGGGCATGAGGTGTGCACGGCCCGGGACGGCACGGAAGCGTTACGGCACATCGAGAATCAGCCTGAACTGGACGTGCTCCTTCTGGACTGGATGATGCCTGGCCCGGACGGGCTGGAGGTGTGCCGGCTTGCGCGGCAACTGGAGCGCAGCCACTACGTCTTTATCGTGCTCATCACGTCCCGCAGCGGCAAGGAAGATTATCTGGCGGGCATGTCGGCGGGCGCCGACGACTTCGTGACCAAGCCGGTGGATACGGACGAACTCCGGGTCCGCATGTATTCCGCGGAGCGGGTGATCCGCTTGAAAACGGAGGCACAAGTGCAGGCGGCCATCGCGGCGGAACTCCGCGAACTGGACGCCATGAAATCAGCGTTTATCAGCCTTACCTCGCATGAGTTGAGAAGTCCCCTGGCGATCATCATGATGGACCTGGATTTCCTGACCATGCAAGAGGCGTTGCAGCGGGACGACCTGCAGGAAGTGGTGGGTCTTGCCTCGAAAGCAGCGGAACGGCTCTGCCGTATCGTCGAGGAGACACTGAAAGCGAGTAAGGATGGGAATTACAGCAAGGGGCTGAACCTGGAACCCGTGGATGTGCATGCGCTTGTGCGCGAAACCGTGGACGAAGTGATGCCCTTTGCCGCTCTCCGGTCTCAGCAGATACACATGCAAATAGAACCAGACCTTCCCGGAATCATGATGGACGCGCCCAAAATTCGAGATGCCTTGGCCAATTTACTCATGAATGCCGTCAAATTCACGCCAGACGGCAAGGTGATAGATGTCAAGGTGGTTCGAGAGTACTCGGGGGCCGTCGTTTTTTCCGTTACCGACCCGGGAATTGGCATCTGCGACGCCGACAAGCCGCACATTTTTGAGCACCTCTTCTCCACGTTGAACATCATGCATCATTCGTCGGGTTTCTACGAGTTTGGAAAGCGCGGCATTGGCCTGGGATTGGCCATCGTGAAGAACTTTGTGGAATTGCACGGCGGGTCAGTGGGATTTGAAAGCACGGAAGGCCAAGGGTCCTGTTTCCATTTTACGGTCCCCGTGATTTCCTGACACCGTGAGCCGTGACGATGTCGCGTGCGTGGAACGACGGGACATCGCCGGTGTGAGTCGTAGTCGGAACCCGGACTCGGGCGCAAGGAACGAAGGGAAAGCCAGTAATGAGCGCCGACAGAGACGCGAGGCTGAGGCAAAGATTCCGAGCCGCCTCGAATGTGATCGGGCTTCTTGTAATGGCCGCGGGCGCGGTTGTTCTCCTGGGCTGGGCGTTGGATATTGCCCTGCTAAAGAGTCTCGTCCCCGGCCACGTTACCATGAAGGCGAATACCGCCTTCTGTTTCGTTCTCCTGGGAAGCGCCCTCTGGCTCTTGCAGGAACGTGTCCCGCATTCCCGATTCATGAACGGCCTGGGGCATCTTTGCGCGGCCTTCGCCATGGTGATTGCCGTCTTTACGCTGCTCGAATATATCTCGGGTCTTCAGTTCGGCATTGATGAAGTGCTCTTTCTCGATGATGAGCATGCGGTTCATACCTTTAGCCCGGGCCGCATGGCATCCATAACCGCCATCGGTTTCCTGCTGATGGGGCCGGCGTTGTTGTTGACGCATCGTCAGACCGCGCGCGGTTTCCGCTATTCCGATGCTTTCGTGCTCCTCGCCTTTCTTGTGGTCCTGTTTCCGTTGACTGGCTATCTCTACGGCATTACCGTTCTGGTTGAATTCATGCATCCGCATACGGCGATGGCGGCACACACGTCGATCCTGTCCCTGCTGCTGTTGCTGGGCATTCTCTTCATGCGGCCGGACCGCGGTTTCATGGTGCTGGCCACGGCCGGCGGCGCGGCCGGCATCATGATGCGCGTGCTGCTTCCGGCCACCGCGGTCGCGCTGCTGCTCATGGGCTGGGCCCGCATGCTGGGCGAGCAGGTGGGCTTGTACACGTCCGAGTCGGGAACGGCGCTGTTTGTAGTATTCCGGGTGGTCTTGCTCGGCGCGCTCATTGTTTGCGTCACGGTTCTGGTCCGGCGCCTGGAGCGTGTCCGCGACGAGGCGCAACGGGATCTGGAGGAAGCGAATCTCAACCTGGAGCAACGCGTGCGGAAACGCACGCGGGAGGTGGAAGAGTCCAACAAGTCGCTATTGGAAGAGGTGCGGCACAGGGCGCAAGCGGAAGAGGCGCTGCGCGACAGCGAGGGGCGCCTGCAGGCGATCGTTCATGGATGCCCGATAGCGCAGTTTGTGATCGGCCGGGACCATAGGGTCATCTCGTGGAACAAGCCTCTGGAGGAATACACCGGGATTACCGCAGAGGAAGTGCTCGGCACTACTCAGCAGTGGCGCGCCTTTTATCCGTCGGAGCGGCCCTGCCTGGCGGACTTGATATTGGACCATGCCCCGGACCATGTCCAACAGTGGTACGGGGACAAGGCGCGGCCTGCGAGACTGGTGGAAGAGGCCTTTGAAGCGACGGATTTCTTCCCGGCGCTGGGAACAAGGGGGCGGTGGTTGTATTTCATGGCCGCGTTGATTCGGGGGCCGGAGGGTGAGGTTATCGGCGCAATTGAAACCCTGGAAGACATCACGGACCGCAAACGCGCGGAAGAAGACAAACTCCTGGATGAACAGCGCCTTGAGACGCTTCTGAAACTGAATCAGATGACTCGTGCCTCCTTGCGGGAACTTACCGACTTCGTGCTGGAAGAAGCGGTGCGCCTCACAAAGAGCGAGATCGGTTACTTGGCGTTCACGAACGAGGACGAGAGCATCCTGACCATGTACACCTGGTCGCGCCACGCCATGGAGCAATGCCTGATCCAGGACAAGCCGCTTATCTATCCCGTGGCCGAAACCGGACTCTGGGGCGAGGCAATCCGTCAGCGCAAGCCGGTGATCACCAATGATTACACCGCGGCCAACCCGCTGAAAAAGGGCTACCCGGAGGGCCATGTGCCCGTCTTGCGCCACATGAACATCCCCGTGTTCGACGAGGGCCGTGTTGTCGCCGTCGCCGGTGTGGGCAACAAGGAGGAACCCTATGAAGAATCCGATGTGCGGCAGTTGACGCTGCTGATGGAGGGGATGTGGCGGCTCTATCTGCGCACGCGCAATGAAGACGAAATGAAGCGCATGCGGGTCTATTTGCAGAACGTTATCGATTCGATGCCGTCCGTGCTGGTCGGCGTGGACACCGAGGGCGTCGTCACGCACTGGAATGCCGAGGCGGCCCGAATGACGGGACTGCGGGAACAGGAATCGAAAGGGCGGCACATCGGAGATGTGTTGCCCCAACTGCAGCAACAGCTCGAAAAGGTGCGCGCTGCCATACGCGAGGGACACGCCCTGGAAAACGAGCGCTTTGTCGTGCATAGCCAGGAAGAAGGGCTGCAGCATTTCGACCTCATGATTTACCCGCTGGTCGCCAATGGCACGAAAGGCGCCGTTGTCCGGCTCGACGATGTCACCACCCGAGTCCAGATCGAGGAGATGATGGTGCAGACGGAGAAAATGATGTCGGTCGGCGGGCTGGCCGCGGGGATGGCCCATGAGATCAACAACCCGCTCGGCGGCATCCTGCAGGCGTGTCAGAACATCGAGCGCCGCACGGACCTGGCGTTGCCCAAGAACGTCGAAGTGGCCCAAGCCATTGGCGCGGACCTTGCTCTCGTGCGCCGGTATCTGGAAGAGCGCGGGATTCTGAACTTTGTCTCCGGTATTCGTTCGGACGGCGCGCGGGCGGCGGCGATTGTCTCCGATATGCTGGCTTTCAGCCGGCGAAGCGAGTCGCGGCTGGCGCCCACAGACCTGACCAGCGTGGTCGACACGGTACTGCGGCTGGCAGCCAACGATTACGACCTGAAGAAACAGTATGACTTCCGGAGCGTGAGAATTGTGCGGGAGTTTCAGCCCAACCTGCCGCTCGTGCAGTGTGACAAGACCAAGATGGAACAAGTGCTTCTGAACCTGGTCAAGAATGCGGCGCAAGCCTTGGCGGGATGCGGTAAGAGCGCTGCGCCCGTCATCACCGTGCGTTTGACGCAGGAGCCGCATCATGCATGTATTGAGGTCCTGGATAACGGGCCGGGCATCGAAGAATCCGTCAGGCGGCGCGTGTTCGAACCGTTCTTCACGACGAAGGAGGTAGGGGTCGGCACGGGCCTGGGCCTGTCGGTCTCTTATTTCATCATCACGAAACAGCACAAAGGCACGTTAAGCGTTGAGTCAACCCCCGGCGAGGGCACCCGCTTCATTGTCCGGTTGCCCCTCAACGAAGAAGCATGACGAACGATGACGCAAATACTGCTAGTGGACGACGAGATGACGGTGCGCGAGACACTGGCCGCCTATCTGGAGGATGACGGTTTCCACATCCTGGAGGCTGGCAGCGGCGAGGAGGCCGTGCACTTGCTCGAGAAGGGCTGCCGGCCAAAGGTCTGCATCATGGATATGCGCCTGCCAGGCATGGACGGCCACGACGCTATCCTCGCGCTGCATGCGCGCATGCCCGAATTGCGCTTTCTCATCTACACCGGATCGTTGAGCTATGGATTACCCGATGACCTGCGGGCGATTGGGATGGACGACGCCGCGGTATTCCGTAAACCGGTCCAGGACATGCGGCAGTTAGCCGATACCGTGCGCAGCCTGATGGCCTTGGGAGCAAACGGCCATGCATGAACCACCGAGAATTCTGACTATCGAGGACGTGGACACCGTTCGCCACAGCATCGTCGGCTATCTTTCTGACAGCGGCTACGAGGTGATCGAGGCCGAAAACGGGCGCGTCGGGTTGCAGCGCATCCTGCTGGACCGTCCGGACGTGGTTCTCTGCGACCTGCGCATGCCGGAACTGGACGGGTTGGATGTCCTGGCGGAGATTGGCCGGTTCCTGCCCGAGACGCCCGTGATCGTGGTGTCGGGCACTGGCGACGTGCAGGACGCCGTGCAGGCGCTGCGCCTGGGCGCCTGGGACTACATCATGAAGCCGATTCAGGACATGGCCGTGCTGGAGGATTCGGTCAAGAAGGCCATCGAGCGGTCCAAGCTCATCATTCAGAATCGGGAGTACCGCGAAAACCTGCTGCGGAGTAATCGGGAACTCGAGGCGAGCCTGCGGAGCCTGGAAGAAGCCAAAGCGACGGCGGAACTGGCGAACCGCGCCAAGAGCACGTTCCTGGCCAACATGTCGCATGAGATCCGCACGCCCATGAACGCCATCATCGGCATGACCGAGATCCTCAGCGACACCGGCCTTACGGCGGAGCAGCGCGATTTTGTCGAGACGATCCAGCATTCCGGCGAGGGGCTTATGGATATCCTGAATGATATCCTCGACTTCTCGAAGATAGAATCCGGGAAGATCGAATTGGAGCAACTTCCGTTCGACCTGCATGACCATGTCGAACGTATTGCGGACACGATCGCCCAGCAGGCCGATGCCAAGGATATCGAACTCGGCGTACTGATCGACCCGGACACGCCAAGATATGTGCTCGGCGACCCCGTCCGCTTGCGCCAGATACTCCTGAATCTTCTGCACAATGCGGTCAAGTTCACTTCGCAAGGAGAGGTGGTCTTGCGCGTGTACCCGAAGCCCGGCGATGGGCCGCCCCTGCCCGACGGAGTACGATTTGAGATTCGGGACACGGGCATAGGAATCCCCGCGGAGCGGATTCCGCTGCTGTTCCAGCCGTTCATGCAGGCGGACGCGTCCACCACGCGCAAATATGGCGGCACAGGCCTCGGATTGGCCATCTGCCGGCGGCTCGTTGAATTGATGGGCGGGGATATCCATGTGGAGAGTGCGACGGGCGAGGGTTCCTGTTTCTGGTTTCAGATTCCGTTGTCGAAGACGGAAGAAACGCTCGCTGCCGTGCCGGACATGCTGACCGTCGAACTGCGCGGGCTTCGTGTGCTGATTGTCGACGACAATCACACAAACCGCCTTATCCTGCGCATGCACCTGGAACGCTGGGGCTGCAAAATCACGGAGGCCGCGTCGGGAAAGGATGCGCTCGACCTGATGCGGGAAACCGTTGCCGCCGGCCACGCGTTCCGGCTGGCGCTGGTCGATCTCCAGATGCCCGAAATGGACGGAGAGACCCTGACGCAACGGATCAAAGAAGACCCTTTGCTGAGCGGCACCTCGGTCGTGCTCCTGACTTCGCTGGGATGCCGGAAAAGCGCGGATGAGCTGGTCCGGATTGGATTTGAAGGCGCGCTCTGCAAGCCGCTGAAGCAGGCGGCGTTGTTGAACTGCCTCACCTCGGTGCTCGCTCACAGGCCGCAGGAAGGGAAGCGGTCCGTTTCGGGATTTCTGATGGAAGGGACCACGGGCTCAGGCGTGCATCCGCCTTTTCGCATCCTCGTGGCTGAGGACGTGTCGGCCAACCAGAAAGTCGTGCAGCAGTTTCTCGTGCGCGGCGGTTACCACTGCACGGTTACCGCGAACGGGCGGGAAGCGCTCGAAAGGCTGGCCGAGGAGGACTATGACCTCGTGCTGATGGACTGTCAGATGCCGGAAATGGACGGCTACGAGGCGACACGCCGCCTGCGGGAAGAAGAAGGCCCGGCCAAGCACACGCCTGTCATTGCCATGACCGCTTCCGTAATGAAAGGGGACCGCGAACGCTGCTTTGACGCAGGGATGGACGACTACCTCGCGAAGCCCATAGGCCGCGCAACGCTGTATTCCGCATTGCAGCGCTGGCTGGAGAACAAGGCGGCGGTGAAGCTGCGTGTGAAAACGGGTCCGCCGGCGGTAACCCCGGAAACGGAAGACGGCGACCCGCTCCCTGTGCAATTGGACTACCTGACCAAGTTCACGGGCGCGAATAGCGCGTTTCTGCAAGAGCTTGTTGACACGTTTCTGCAGGAGAATCAGCAGCATCTGGAGAGTCTGCTCGCGGCAATCGAAAACGCCGACTTGAAGCAGACGGAATTCCATGCGCACGCGATCAAGAACGGCGCCCTTACATTCCATGCGCCAAGTATTTCGGAAATCGCGCTGAAAATGGAACACGCGGCCCGTTCCGGAGACCTGCGCGCGGCTTCCGGGCTGGCGAATCCGCTGCGGGAAGCTTACGATCAAGTTGTGTCGTACTTGAAGCGTCACGTGCTGGAAAGCGCTGGCCAATCGCAAGAGTAGCCTGTTCAACCCGCGGCGATGCGGGTTGCATGAGGCTGCAAGACGCGAGGATTGCCGTGTGACGTAGCCGCATGGGTTGAATTCGCGGCGGAGAGGTTTCTAAGCTGGCCCTCTATGGTTGCTTCGCTCACCGCAGGCATCGTTCTTGGTCTTTCGGCGGGCTTTTCGCCCGGTCCGTTTCTCGCGCTGGTCATTTCTCAATCGCTGGAACATGGCGCGCGGGAGGGCGTCAAGGTCGCCATGGCGCCGTTGATCACGGACGTGCCCATCGTCCTCGTATCGGTTCTGCTGCTGGCGCGGCTGGCTGATTACCACATTGCTCTCGGCGGGATCACGCTTGCGGGCGCCTTGTTTCTCGTGTATCTCGGCTGCGAGAGTCTCCGGACAAGCGGCTTTGAACCCGAGGCGCGGCGGGCCGGTCCGCAATCGCTGCGCAAGGGGGTGCTGGTCAACTTCCTGAACCCGCATCCGTATCTCTTCTGGCTGACGGTCGGCTCGCCCATCCTCGTGAGGAGTTGGGCGGAAAGCGCGGTCACGGCGGCTGCATTTCTCGCGGCGTTCTATGGGTGTCTGGTGGCCTCCAAGGTCCTGGTCGCGGTGTCGGTGGGCCAGTCGCGGCGCTTCTTTGCCGGCCGGCCTTACGTGTATGCCATGCGTGTGCTCGGGGCGTTGCTGCTGTTGTTCGCGCTATTGCTGTTCCGGAACGCCCTGGAGTTTCTGCGCATGGCGGGATAGCCGGGAATCACGCGGCTGGAAATGAGCCGCCCGCCGCGGCGGCGTTATTGCGCGCTTTCCGCGGCAAGCTGACCGGGCGCGAAAGGGGGAAACGGCGCGGACTCGGCCGAATCCCTGGCCGCCAGGCCGATATTCCGTACCCATGCCGGCGGTTCCAGTGCGGCAAGGTCGCGGCGCGGATGCTTCCAGGCCTTGGCGGCTGCGGCGTACACGAGTTCGAGCGCGTGTACGTAATCGGAGTCGTCCTTGTCCGCGTAGACGGCCTGTTCACACCGCTGCAATCCTCCCGCGGATGAGGCAAGGGGCGCGGCCAGAAAGCGGCTTCGTTCGGGCCGCATAAGGTCGATCCAGTCGAGACGCGTGATCTCCGCCGCGTCGTGGCACGCCGCGCAGCGC
>JAGMZX010000051.1:31941-35471 GCA_018005585.1 Candidatus Hydrogenedentota bacterium
TCGAGGAGCTGGAAATACACGGCCGTGTCGGCGGGCACGATGAAGTGGGCGCTTCCGTCCGGGGCGACCGGCACATCGCCGAGGATCCGTACGGGTGTCCAATTGGTTAGATTCTTCCGGTCGGCGTCCGGCCCGCCGTAGCGGTGGTCCTCGCCGTAGCGCTGTCCGCCGTTGTGGTTGTCGTAGGGCCAGCCGATGGGTTGGGCCACGCGCAAGTAGCGAACGCGCTCCGCGGGGATTTCTTCGCTGCCCATGGCAATATTGCTCACGCAGCAGGTGGCGTATGATTTCGCCGGGTCCGTGGTTTCGGGGAGGATGGGCGGCTGGGGCCGGGGCCGCAACGGAATTGGATAGAAACAGGAAATGTCCGGATCGCGATAAATCAGTTCCTTGTTCCCGTAGACATCCACCAGGTACAGCCCGTAACCGGCGGGCTCCGTCGTCTTGCTGCCATAGGTGTAGCACGCGAGAAAGCACGACTCGGACAAGGCCCAGGGCGTGCCGTAGAACCCTTCGTGGTCGTCCGTGCCGCCTTCGGGCACGGGAACGCCGTCCATCCCGCCTTCCGGCGGCATGAGATGCGGCGTCACGATGCCGATGCCGCGCGGCTCGTTTACGCCCATGTCGTGGTTGACGATGACGAGCGGGCCCGCCGCCAGCGTGTGGTGCCCCGCCGCAATCGCCACGAGCCTGGTACTGCCAGGGATGGACCGGACGTCTTCCAAGGCCCAGGGGTTCACGAAATGCTGTTTGAAGATCGCGTCGGCGCCGGTTCCGTCCGGCCGGATCACCCAGAGCGACTGAATGAAGGCCCAACTGCGCTCGTGGTATTCCCAGCGCGTGTACGCGATCATGCCGTTGTCCAGGCAATGCGGCAGGTAATCCCCGTCCTTGTTCACGCTGAGGCGGCGAATGCCGCTCCCGTCCGGCCGCATCACGTACAGGTTGCAGCTTGTTTCGTCCTTGTCGTACTCATTGCACTGAAGGGACGTGCCGCAGCGTTCCGAAACGAACACGATGTCTCCGTTGGGCGCATACGCGGGGTCCAGGTCGCTCCATTCGCCGGACGTCAATTGCCGAAGTGCGCCGTCGCCGATGTGTAGCTCGAAGATATGGACTGGCTCTTCCGTGCGGCGCAGCCGGTAGCTCTGCGTGCGGTCCAGCCAGCCTTCCGGTGGGTTTTCGCTTCTTGCGCGCGCATAACCGAACACGACCCGGTTCCCCTGGAACCAGAGGTCCAGCCCGTGCACGTGGCCTGGCCCAAGCGCCCCGTTGAGCAGGGTCCGCAGCGTCGCGACCGGCTGCTGGGGCGTTTCCGCGGGCGGCCGGGACAGCGCGGCGAACAGAGAATCGTCCGCCGTGGCCGGTTCGAGCACGCAGATGTCTCCGCCGGGCCGGGAAACCCACGGCATGTGATTCAGGCAGACGTCGGGATACGTCTCTTGCGTGAATCGCTTGATGAACAGGAGCTGGTCAAAGTCCAGGCGCGGGTTGCGGAATACCAGGCGGCGGACTATCCAGCGAGTGTCGAGATACAGCGCGCGCCGCGCCTCTTCAGGCGCATTGGGGGGCATGTCTTTGAGCCGTTGCTCGGCTTCGTTGACCTGGCGAAGATGCGCGGTCACATCGACGCCTTGCGCCCGCAACGAAGCGGCAAAGCGACGCGCACGCTCGATATGCCGCGAGGTCGGGTACTCCGGCGGGCCGGGAACCTTGACCGTCGACCACGGGCTCAGGCTGCTCTGGTCCGCCTGTTTGCCGAGCGCAAGGTTCGTGGCGGCTGCGCCTGTGCCATAGACTTCGACTTCGTCCAAGTGAAAGAAGAGGGGCTCCGTGCTCGGAATCGCGATCCGTATGTACCGGGCCGTTATCCCTTGCGGACCCAACACGACTTCGAGCGGGGGGGCGCCGCTCACGCCGCCGAAATGCTGTCCTTGATTGTCATGGAACAGCGTCCAGGTCTTGCCGTCGAGAGAGCCGAACATCTGCAGGCGGTCGGCGTTGTGCAAGCCCGGCGCGTAATCCAGGCGGTTGTAGACCACGACGCGGCCGGCCTGGACGGCCCCGCCCAAGTCCACCTGCCACCACGGATTTGCCTGCAAACCCACATGAAAACCGTATGTTCCGTTCTTGACCCCGTCGCAGCCGCCCGCCGCGTCGGATGCGGTGGTAAGGGGCGCCCGGATGCCGAGCAGCCAATCGGCCTCGATCTGTTCCCGCATGACACTCGCCGTCACCGGCTCGATTCTCGGAACGGTGAACGCCGGCACTGGAGACAGCGGCTCCTGTTCCGCGGCGAAGACCGCGAACGAGACAAGCAACGCGGTCAAGGCCCCACAGCCCCCGCGCCGCCTGCGATCACCATATGACATCGCGCCGGTCCCCGTGACAATAAACACCAAAACCCGCCCCCGATTCTCTCAAGAACCGGGGCGTCTTCGCAATCGTATGCACGCTGTGCGCGTTGTTCGCGCCGGACTCCATCACAATTCCGGGTCAAAAATGTTGCGCAATTCGGAATCGATGGGCGCGCTGGCGAGCCCGTGGTCGTCCTGGACCGGCCCGTCATTGAGCCGCCAGCGGACGACCGCCGCATCGCGCGGGGACGGCCCGCCGTCCGCGGGCTGGCTGCGGTAGCCGGTGCCGAACACCGTCAGGATGGAGCGGTCCGGGAGGAGCACGGACGAAGTCGCCTGACTGCTGGCCCACCAACCGTTCGGCCCCGTCCGGTTGCCGGTCCAGGCGTGCAGGATGTACTTGTGGTCGAGGTCCCAAGTCTGGCCGTTGTCGAGGCTGACGATGGCCTCGACGCCGAACTGCGGCAGGCCGTTCGCCGCGTCGGTGTATCCCTTGCGCACGACATAGGTCATGACGATTGCGCCGTCGGGCAGGAGCAGCATGCAGGGGTGATGCCGGCCATGGTCGTACAGCCGGTTCAGGTCAGACCAGGTCCGGCCGCCGTCTTCCGAAGTCGAAACGGCCAGACCCTCGTAGTGGTCCAGCGTTTCCCCCGGAAAGCGCGCGGGGATATCCGTCCGGCATGCCGCCACGAGGCCGCCATCCGCGGCGCGGAGCAGCGCCACTTCGCTGACCCCTTTCCAGGATGCGGGCGCGATGGCGTCGCTCCAGGTTCGGCCCTCGTCGCTGCTGAAGCGCAGATAGGCGGTCGAATAGCCGGGGCCTCTGCCCGATGCGTAGTGGTCGTGGTCCATGCTGTACCCCGTTTCCACGAGCCGCGTGATTTGCCCCGACGTGTCGTGCTCCACCAGCAGCGGGTCCCACAAATACCACGCCTTGCCGTCCGGCCCCGGCGGAACCGGCACCGGCTGAGCCTCGCCGCCCGGCCCGCCCCACGTTGCGCCATAGTCGCTGCTGAACCACATCCCGTCCACAACCAGCAGCACCTTTCCGTTGCCCAGATAGGTCAGGCTGGTGCCGAGGCCGGGGACGGTCTTGCCGTCCGCATCGAGGCGGACAGGCCGCGGCGGCGTCCACGTCGCGCCTTGGTCGTCGCTCGTGAGCACCATCGC
>JAGMZX010000052.1 GCA_018005585.1 Candidatus Hydrogenedentota bacterium
GGCCATGCGTTCGACGACGATGGGCGTACTGTTGGCGGTCATTGCGCTCGCCTTTGCGGGCGCGGCCTACTACTATTGGACCAGCCGCGGCGGCGAAGGGCCGGTGACCGGCGTCGTGGTGGACAAGGTCCAGCGCCAAGCAGGCACTGAGAGCGGCGGCCGCACGCTCGACCAGGGGTTGCGCGTCCTGACCGGCGAATCGTTCCGGCAGGACGTGTACCATTTCCTCATTGTGCGCACGGCTGAAAACGCCCTGGTCGAAATGAGCGTTGCGCAAAATCTCTACAATCAGGTCGAGATCGGCGACACGGTGCAGCGCACCTCGCCGGACGTTCCGCCGGTCCTTGTGCGGCAAGCAACGCCCTGAACTGGGCAACGCCCGCGCTCTTGTGTCGGCGATAGGACTAGGCGACCACGCTCAGCACAAGGCAGGTGACCACCGGAAAACAGACCGAGACTCGCTCGCCCTTGACCACGATATCGCCCGGTAACCGCCCAATGATCAGCCCAAACACGCTGCAAGTTGCGACAACACCCCAAGACCAGCCAAAAAACACCCCGCCAACAACAGCCATCTGCTTGCTTGCGCAAGGTCCATGCGTGGCAATCCTCGGGGCTCATGTGCGGCAAGAACGCCGATGATTACGGTCAAAAAGGACAACCGCAGCATCGGACTCGGCCCTGCTGTTCACGGACAACGATAGATGCAGACTGTTCCACAAATCCGCTCAGCGTTTCACCTGCGACCGTACTCCCGGTCCATGCGTCTGTTGTGTTCTTGCACAGCCCTTTCCATTTCCGCCCTGGTAGCGTCGATGCGCACCTTTTCCCGCTCGCGCGCCGCTTCTTCCTCCGCGGACCTTTGCCGAGCCCATTCACTGGCGCTTGCCGCCGCGGCACCTGCGTCCCAACTGTCTTCGTAATACACGACTTGCCCCGCGGACTGCGTGTCCGGCTCTGGTTGTGCCGTCGGGTCTTCCGGAGCCACCTCCCCTCGGTCTCGTAATCTGGCCTTCAGCGCTTCCCACTCTTGTTGTTCCTGCTGTTTTCTCAATTCCTCAGCCATTTGCCGCTCTTCTTCCAGCTTTGCCGTTTCCGCCCGCCGCGCCTCTTCTTCCGCCATGCGGCGCAGTTCCTCCTGAGCCGTCCGCCGGGCTTCCTCCGCCGCCTGGTCCTGTACCTCCGGCCTGGCAGAGGGTGATTGCAGCGATGGGAACATGTCCCAAGGGACCGCAAACAAAAGCAGCAACGCCAATCCCAAGAGCATGGTCGCCCCGCCCACCAGCAGCCCGAGGGATATCCGTGGCTCCGGTTGGCGAACGGGTTCTCGAGACCACGCAGGCTCCGTCTTCACCCACTGCAGTTCCACTTCGAGCCGCCGCGCCGCCTCCTCGGCCCTGTGATGCCGCTGTTCCTCCTCCGCGCGACGACGTTCTTCTTCTTCGCGAGTGCGGCGTGCCGTTTCCTCCCGCAACAGCGCCTCGGCGGCTGCGCCGGAGAACTCGTGAAGCAACGTCGCACAATTCGTAGGACGGCACTCAATGTCCTTCGCGAGTCCCGCGAGTAAAGCTGCGTTGACGTACTCGGGGACTCCTGGGATCAGTTCCGGCTCCTTACGCAGGATTTGCAGCGACATGTCGCCACCCAAAAACGGCGGCTCTCCATTGAGCAATTCATACAAAGACGCTGCAAAGGAATAAACATCATTGCGCTGGTCGTTACGATGTCTCTTTTCATTCAGCAACTGCTGGGGGCTCATATACGCGAGCGTACCCGTAGTCGCATGGCCGGTCCGGTGTGTCTCAGTATCGTGAATGACCCGCGCAATCCCAAAATCAACGAGCTTCGTCGTACCGTCGGCCGCGAGCAACATATTGCCCGGTTTGACGTCGCGATGCAGCACCTTCCTGCTATGCGCATAATCCAGCGCATCCGCCACGTGCCTGGCCCACGGCAACACCTCGTTCAATGCAAAGGGCCGCTTACCCCGCCCGCTCAACCGCGCCTGCAACGACATTCCCGGCACGTACTCCATTGAAATAAAATGCAGTTCGCCGTGCCGATGCAAGTCGTGAACGCGCACGATGTTTGCGTGGCTCAATTCGCGCGCCAGGACCAATTCGCGCTTGAGGTCCCTCAACGCCCCCTCATCGTCGGAGAATTCCGGCTTGAGCATCTTCAGGGCCACGGGCCGGTTGTCCAGTTCGCTATCTTCCGCAAGCCAGACCTCGCCCATACCACCTCGACCGACGCGCCGCACGAGCCGGAATCGTCCCCCAAGCGTGATCTCTGCCCTCAGGCTGACATACGTCACCGCATTGTCATCGAAAACAGCCCCATTCATTGTGCCCTGCTCCTCCCGTGGCTCCCTTGAATGCGCACTTCTACAACTTACTCATCTCCTTGATTGTGAACTGCACGTCCCAATCATCCCCTCGGGACTTGGTCCCTCGCCGTCTACCGCGTCCCAACTGGGATAGACCCGTCACAATCACGGCCATTCTACATCCCGGCAAAAGCAGTTTCCATGCCAACCACGAAGACGCGACGGCCTCGCCTGCGCGGGGAGGACGCCCGCGCCACAACCCGTGGCATGGGCATCTTGCCCATGCTCTTCGCACTATGTGACACCGCGACGTTGCCCGGTCAAGAGCTGTTCCAGGGCAGTCCTGTCCGCAACGCGGAGGATTTCTTCCGGCATGCCGGCGCCGCGTTCCGCGGCAAGACCAACGCAGCGGGACAATACGGGGCGATAGTCGGCCTTGTGCCGGAGCGCGGCGGCATAGTGCCGCCACGCGGCAGGCACGTCGTTCTCGGCCTCGCTCAACAGGCCCAGATGGTATTCGCTGCTGAACGAACCGGTCCCCAACACGTCTTCCGCCCCACCCCCCCACTCCAGGGACCGCTCGTATGCGGCCTTGGACTCCGCGACGTGCCCGAGCATGAGATGCACATAGCCCAGCGCATGCGGAAAATCCGCGCATCGCACGCCGGGATGCGCCAGTGCCGCGTGGCGCTCGAGCAATTGCAGCGACTGCACGGTCCGATTGAGGTTTGCATACGTGTAAGCGAGCGTAATCACCAAATCGGACAACACAACACGAGCGACGGGGCCGTCACGGCCCTGCGGCGGCGCGCCCGGCGCAAACCGGATTGCCGCGAGCGCCTGCTCGAAGGCAACCGCCGCCGCCGCGTACTGGCGCAACGAGAAATGGGCCTTGCCGAGCTGGTGCAGCAGGTATTCATCGTCCGGGCGGGCATCGAGCGCGCGCCGGAGCAGCGGGATATTGCGCAGGGCCTTATGGTCCGGCGCATCCGCGGCCTGCGCGTAGCCGAAGTGGCGCACCCGCACGCCCGTAGCCGCCGCGCGCTTGGCTCCGCCCGCTGCCGGAACAAGTTGCTCATGAATGACGCCTTCAAAACGGTACACACCGCGGTGAAAAAAGCGTTCGAGACGGTCCCGGACAACCGCGGCGTCCGCCCCGGGGCCCGTGGGGCTGAAAAGCTCTATGGTCCCGACCCAGGACGGGTCATGTTCCGCGGCGAAGGCAACCAGACGCGCGCGCGCGTCCGCGGGCGCTTCCATCACCTCGTCCGCGTCGATGCTGATCACCCAGTCGCCCGCGGCACAGGCTACAGCCGCGTTCCGCGCTGCCGCGAAATCGCCGCGCCAGGCGAAATGATGGACCTTCCCCGTGAACCCGAGCGCCGTCTCTTCCGTTTCGTCGGTCGAGCCGGTGTCGAGCACCACAATCTCGTCGGCAACGGCGCGCAGGGCCTCCAGGCACGCGGCCAGCCGGTGAGCCTCGTTCTTCACAATCAAGACTGCGCTGATCGAAGACATTGCTGCGGAACACTCCCGGACACCCGTAGTACACGCCGCGCGGGGCCTGATTTTCAACCTTCCCGCCTGAATGGCGGCGGGAATGCCGCGCCCGGATAGGCTAGAATGGGAGACGCGCGGAACAGGGCTGTCCGAAAGGCCATTGTTCCAGGAGGTGACCATGGAAGCGCGCAAGGTCTACACCGCCACCGTGCTTGCCGCTGCCGCGATTGCGGCCGCTTGGCTGACCTATCGCACCGTCTTCCATCGCGGCACGACGGCGCTCAGTCACGAGGCGTTCGTCACGGCGAACACGGCCGCGCGGATTGTGTTCTGTCCCGGGCACGTGCAGGATTATGTATCGCGTCTTGCCCCCGATGTACTGCGGATTGTGCCGGCCGTGCCCCGGTTGAGCTCGGTGGCCCCGCGTTCGAAACGGCTCGATTGGCTGCACTATCTCCCCGTCGAATTCACGTTTCTCGTGTCGCAGGACGCGGCGGGACAGCTCGACTTCGTGCTGTTCTCGAGAGAGAACACGGAGGGCCCCGATTTCCTTGACGTGATCAATGATTCGGATTTCTTCGCCGCCACCTATCCGGTACAGTGGGCCCAGCCGCGCGCCGCGCGCGAAGGAAACGACGCCTTGAGAGCCGCGGGCGTGGTTTATTTGCCCGAGGCGTTAGCCGAACGCAGCATGCAACTGTGGCCGGATTACCGGCCGGCGCGCGTGGACGCGGCCTCGGGGGCCCATTTTCTGGAAATCATGGCCGACAACCGCAACGGCGTCCTCTATGAACTGCATGGCGCCATCGCCGCGATGCGCGGCGACGCAGGCGTGACCGCGCTCGAACCGCTGCTTGAGGTCTGGCCCGCCGTGGCTTCGCTGCAATTTACGGCGGACCTCGCGGGCGACAACGCAATCGGCATGTCCGCGGTCCTGGTCTGCCAGCCGGGCTCGGGGGCTTCCGGCCTGAGCCGAATCAGCGAGAGGCTGATGGCCGCGGGCGACGCCATCGCCGGGGTGCTCCGGTCCGATCCGGGGCTCGACTTCGTGCATGAAGTCCAAACCTCGGGTCAACGTATTGAAGCCCACATGACGCTGAGCGGATTCGAGCCCATGCTCCGCGCGGCTCTTTCCCGCGGCATCTAGCGCGGGCGCACGCCACGGAAACCCGCGCAAGCGGCCGTTTTTTGTCCCATAACCGCAGGGAGCGCCCATGATTCGGGGGTTTTTGACACGGGCTTTGCGAGACGCATAAGATAACGCCATCAAGTCCCGAGGTGCCTTGCGCACAAGAGAGGAGTGACTCCCGTGAAGAAGGCAGTAGTGGCCCTTTGTTTGCTTGCGCTGACGGCCGGGGCCGGTTACAGCGTGTATCGTTACTATGTAGATATTGTGAATCCGGACCTTGGCCCACCGCCGCCCGCACCGCCGACGGATGGCGCCCCGCGGCAGCCCATAGAGATGCCGCAGTCGCCATTGGTTTCGCACGAAAAGGCGGCTACGCCGAACACGAACATGCGGCTGGTGCTGTCGCCGCGCACGGCGGCGGAATTTATCCACGCGCTGGTGCCGTGGGACATGCTCAAGTCAGTGGACATTCCGCCGAACATTGAGAAACTGCTGGATACGAAGTTCGCCGAAGTGCTCCCCAACGAGATCGCCTTGTTGAGCGGGGCGGATTTGGGCGCGAAACTCTATGAATTCACGTTCTTTGTCAACCAGCAGTATTTCGATGTGCTCCTTCCTATCGGCGCCGGGCAGGTAGGCCTGCCTCGAGGCATTCCCCTGGTCAAGTGGGATGAGGAAGGCTTGAAACTGCGTGAACCGGGTATGCTGACCGCCAACGGTTCACTGCCCGTGCCCGAGGGGCTCGATGCGAAATTGCAGGAACTCTGGCCGGCCGCCCCGGCCGAGGCTGCTCCGTTGACCATCCAAGGCGGTCATCTGGCCGAATTGGCGCTCGACAACCGGAAAGGCGAATTGCTGACGCTCGTCGCGGTCGCGGCAGCCCAGGATGGGCAAAGCCTCGATGACCTGTTCGCAAACCCGATGCTGCAATCGGTTCCGAAGGTGCTGGCGCAGCTGGCGGATGTCCGCGCATTCGCCGATTTGGGACCGTCTGACGCGCTGACCGTCGACTTTGCGCTCCGGGCGCTCGACACGGCCGGGCCGGAACTCGAACCGGTGATCGCGTTCGCGTTCGATGCGGCGCTGGTGCAGGTCAAGGGCATGCTCCAAGAATACGGCCTGACGCTCGATGGCAAGGCGCAGTGGGAAGGCAAGACCTATCACGGCGCATTCACCATTCCCGAATTCGGCCAGACAATCCGCGACTCGGTTGCCGCGCTCGTGCCCCAAGGCAAGCGAGCGGAACCGTCCACGCCTGTCACGGCACCGGCTGAAGCGCCGCCGGCCACGCCGGCCGGCTCGGGCGCGTAAAATACGCCGCGCCGCCGCCTGGCGCTAACGCCGTGCGCCCTCGCGGCGGAAGCAGACATCGGAAGGAGCTGATTGCGTGAAGAAAGGCTGTTTGATTGTTGCGCTGGTGCTGGTGGTCCTGGTCCTCGCGGGACTCGGAGGCGGCGCATGGTACGGAAGCCGCCTTATCGGTCTTGGCGAAGCGCCTGAGGTCACCCATGAGAAGCTCGTCGCAAAAGACACGCGCCTGATTGCGGTGGTCCGGCCCCGGGAATTGTTGCCGCTCATCGAAAAACATGTACTTCCCCTGTTGGACAGTGTTCCGGCGCCCAACTTCGTGAAATCGCTCATGCGCAGCTACGCGGCCCAATCACTGCCGAACGAAATCGCGCTGCTGGGCAATCTCGACGCCGCAAAGGGCGCATATCGCGCCCGGCTATTCATCAATGAGCGGTATTTCGGACCTGCCGTGGCGCAGTTTACGGCGAATCCCGCAAAGTTCGCGGACGTGATTCAGGTGAATTATGAATTGCCCGTCTTCACGCTGCCGGAACGCGGTGTGCTCACCACGGAACGCTCGTTTCAACTGCTGCGCGGGCTGGACGACGTCGTCGCGCGTTATTGGCCCGAGGACGGCGGCGAGCCCCTTCGCGCCGAGGACAAGCACTTGTTCGAGGTGGTGTTCGACAACCGGACGGGCGACCTCCTGCACGTGCTGGGCGCGCGCGCTTGCGCGCAAGGGCTGACGCTTCCGGAAGTAATCAAGGACTCGGCGCAGGAAAACACCGTAGGGTTGCTTCTGGCGCTGCTGGCCGACATCCGTGTAATCGCGGACCTCACGCCCAAGCACGCTGTCGAAGCGAATGCGCAAGTCAACGCGCCCGGACTCTCCACTTCCCCGTTCCACGCGAACGCCGCGCTGCGGATCGGCCCCGGCCTGCTTGATGCGCTGGGCAAGGAATTCGACACGCGCCACACCTTTGACGTGCAACGCCTGCCCGACCTGCTCATGAACAGCGCGGAGGCGTTCACGTTCGAAGTGACCTTTGACAACCGGTCCAACGAGTTCGTCACGCTGTTGGACAACCTGGGCCTGTTCGATACGCCGGAGATGCAGGCGGCAAACGTCCGGCAACAGCTCGAAATCTTCAAGCTGATGACGGAAGGACGCGTGAGCGGGCGCATGCAGAATAATGGCGACCTCGATATTATCTGGCGTGTCGACAGCGCGCCGGGGAATGAAGGGGCGGTCTATATTGCCCTGGGTTTTCTGCCCTTCGACGCGGAAGTACTGCCGCTGCTTGACGAGTTTGTGCGCGGCTATGGCATGACGCTGCAGGCCGAGCCGCCCACGATGGAAGACGGCGCGGCGTTTCTCCGGCGCTTCAAGGTCCGTGGTTTCCGGCAGAACGTGCTGAATTTCCTGCGCAGGAGCCCATCCGGCGCCCGCGGCGCCCTGGCCCGCGCCTTCTAGAGGCGGGTGCGCCCCTGCATCGCATGCGCGAGGGTGGCGTCATCCGCGAATTCGAGCCCGCCGCCCATGGGCACGCCGTGCGCGATGCGGCTCACGGCGACGCCGCACTGTCCAATCATGCGAGATAAATAAAGCGCGGTGGCTTCGCCTTCGGCGGTCGCGTTCGTCGCTACAATCACCTCGCGCACGGTTCCGTCCTCGAGGCGTTTCAGCAACCGGTCTATGCGCAGCTCCGAAGGTCCGATGCCTTCCAGTGGATTGAGCACGCCGTGAAGCACGTGGTACACGCCCCGGTAGGCGCCGCCCTTCTCGATGGCCATGGCGCCCGCGGGGCGTTCTACAACGCAGACCGTGGCGTGGTCGCGGCGCTCATCAGCGCAAATGACACAGGGGTCCGAGTCCGTAAGATTGCAGCAGACGCTGCAGGTGGTGATGCGGTCGCGCGCTTCCCGGATGGCCGCGCTCAGCGCGCGCGCTTCTGCTTCCGGCGCGCTCAACAGGTGGAGGGCAAGGCGCTCGGCAGTCCGTTTGCCGATACCCGGCAGGCGCCGAAACGCTTCGATGAGCCGCTCGACTGCGGGCGCCTGGATGAACATGGGCTCCCCCGGTTTTCTCTACTCGCTTTGCGAGGCAGCGCCCAACTGCTGGCAGATTTCGTCCCATTCCTGGAGTTTTGCCCGGCGCGTCAACACATCCAGACGATCAAGGATTACCATGCCATCCAGATGGTCGCACTCGTGTTGAATAACGCGCGCCTCCAATTCGGCCGCCTCGAATTCGCGCGGGTTGCCCAAGAGGTCGAGCGCGCGCACTCTGATCTTCCTCGCGCGGGCAACCGGAGCGTAAAGCATCGGAAGACTGAGGCACCCTTCCTCCGCCGTTTCGCTGCCCTCTCGGTCCAGGATTTCCGGGTTGATCAGGCACTGCGCCTCTTCCTCCGGCAGGCGATAGACCAGAATGCGGCGCGATACGCCTACTTGCGGCGCCGCCAGGCCAACGCCGTCAAAGACTTCCATCGTTTCTTGCATGTCTTCGATGAACTTGGCCAGCTCCGGCCCGAACTTCTTCACCGGCGCCGCCGCCTTCAGGAGCGGTTCCTTGGGGTACACCACAATATCCAGCAGTGCCATGAGCTACGGTTCCTTGGCCGAAATTCTAACACATTGCCCCAGCCGGCCCGCAACGCCGCGGATCCCCCATAGGGAAAAACATCCTCCGATTTTCCAGATATTCCCCGCGCGGGCGTGCCTCGTCAGGAAGACGCCTCAGCCATGCCGGATCTTCTTGATAAGCTGATCGATTGTCTGGCGCACCGCGGCCTCATTCCGGCTTTCGGTATTCAGCTTGTCGCAGGCATACAGAACCGTGGTGTGGTCCTTCCCGCCAAACGCTTCCCCTACGTCCTTGAGCGACAGGCTGGGGATCAACGCTTTACAGAGGTACATGGCCAGTTGACGCGGATAGGCGACGTGCCGCTGCCGGCTCCGGCCGCGCAAGTCGGCGATGCGTACGTCGAAATGCTCCGCGACCACGCGCATGATCAGTTCTATCGTGATCGGGCGAATCTTGTCGCTGCCGATCAGGTCATGCAGCACCTCCTGCACCAGCGGCAGCGTGATCTCCGTTTCCGTGAGGCGGCAATAAGCAAGAGCCGTGATGAATGCGCCTTCGAGTTCCCGGATGTTGCTCGTGACATGCGTCGCGATATAGCGGATGACTTCAATCGGCACGCTCACGCCGTCCTCGCGCGCCTTGTTCTGAAGAATGGCCTCCCGCGTTTCCTGATCGGGCGGCGTAATATCGGTGACCAGACCCCATTCAAAACGGGTTACCAGCCGCTCTTCCATCCCCTCGATTTCCTTCGGGCCGCAATCGCTCGAAAGCACGATCTGCTTGTGCGCGTCGTAGAGTTCGTTGAAGGTGTGGAAAAACTCCTCTTGCGTCGCCTCTTTTCCCGCCAGGAAATGCACGTCGTCGATCAGGATGATATCCACCTTGCGGTACTTGTCCCGGAACCGCTGCGTAGACTTCTTCGCGATGCTGTCGATGAGCTGGTTGGTGAATTGCTCCGTCGAAATGAAAACGACGTTTGTATTCGGGTCGATGCGAAGCAATTCCTGGCCAATCGCCTGCATCAGGTGCGTCTTGCCCAGACCGGTCCCGCCATACAGAAACAGCGGATTGTAGGCGCGCCCCGGAGAGTCGGCAACGGCGCGCGCCGCGGCATGCGCGAAACGGTTGCCCGCGCCGACCACGAAGTGCTCGAACGTATACCGCGGGTTGAAACCGTTGAAAACCTGCTGCACTCTCGCCGCCTTCGCCCGTGATGCGGCCTGCGGCGCCTTCGCCGGCGGTTCCGGGTTTTCCGCCCGTCCCCTTGCCGCCCCATGCAGAAAAGAAATGCGGTCGAAGTCCGGCAGCACGCGCCGCACGGACTCCATGATGGCGTCCATATAGTGGTCGCGCAGCCATTCCGCGAAGAACTGACTGGGCACGGCGACGATCAGGTGCCCTCCCTCATAGGATGCGTAATCCGTCTGCGCGAACCAGTTCTTGAAACTGTGCTCGTCCACCAGCGTCCGAATATGCTCCTGCGCCAATACCCAGGGGTTGTCCTTTTCCTTCACCTGCATGATCTGTCCCGTCCTCCTGCAACGTCATGCGGCCCGCGCGAAAACAGGCCGGCCTCCCCTGCGCGTTCCCAAGAGCCGAAAGCACCTGTGATGTGTTATAGTAAACTATAACTATCTTTGGAAAGAAGCCTCGGGCGCTTGCTGCGCGTGTCCCCACGCGACGCGGCAGGCGCCCCCTGGTCAGCGCTCCCGTTTCGGGGTACCGCAACCCCGGTCTCACTTGCGCCTTGCCGCGCCGATGGCGTTCCTTCCTACTTCTCCACAGGTTGTTCACAACCTGTCCACAGATCCATTTCAGCCTTTAAAATCAGGCGTTTTCGCACACCCGAACCCTGAGTCTGCACCATGATCGGGTCTCTTGTCAACCCCTTTGATTAGGATGTTGCAGCGCAAGGACTTTCACACGATCCCAGACCTCGTTCAACTCGTCGAGCGCGCACGTTTCGATCTTGCGCCCGCTCTTTTCCACCACGCTTCGAAGCATCGCGAACCGCTCCGTAAAACGCCGATTGGCCTCTTGGAGGGCTTCGACGGGGTGCGTGTGCAGGAAACGGCCCAGGTTGACCGCGGCAAAGAGCAGGTCGCCGAGCTCGCGCGCGGCGTGTTCGGGGTCGTCCGCCGCGAGCGCGTCTTCTATCTCTTGCGTTTCTTCGCGCACTTTCGCGATCACGCCGCTGATGTCGGGCCAGTCGAAACCAAGCCGGGCCGCGTCCTCCTGGATGCGCCAGGATTCCTCAAGCGCGCGTGAATGTCTCTCATGCCTTTCTTTCACGGATGCTGGTTCCTTTCCCGTGACGCGGGGCGTTTCGCTTCTGTTCGCGAACGGTCGGGTAACCGCCGGATTGGCGGCACTTCCTTCCATAGCGTATCATAGACTCTTACCGTGCGTGGAAACCGTGCAGTCTCATGAGTGCGAAACCTGTTCTCGGCATAACCATGGGCGACGTCAACGGCGTTGGCCCGGAAATCCTGGCAAAGGCGCTGGCCCGGCCTGACGTTGCGGCGGCGTGCACGCCCGTGGTCTTCGGCGATCCGGCGGTGCTCGAGCACGCGCGCCGCTTCGCCCCGGGGTGCCCCGAACCGTTGGGCGTGCCCGAAGCACAGATGACGCCGCCCGGTTACGTGGCCGTGGTGGACGCAGGTTATCCGGCGCCCGCGGTACACGCGGGAACACAGGATACGGCGGCGGGCCGCAGCGCGGTGGAATGGGTCAAGGGCGCGGTCGCCGCGACGCTTGCGGGCACGCTGGAAGGGATTGTAACGTGCCCCATCAGCAAAGCGTGCATTCATCAGGCGGGGTACCGCTATTCCGGACACACGGAACTCATCGCGGAGATGACCGGCAGCGCGGACTACCGGATGTGCCTGTTTGCGGGCGCCATGCGCGTCGTGCATATCACTTCGCATCTGTCGCTTCGCGAGGCGCTGCGCGCCGTCAGCCGCGACCGTATCATGACATCCGTCAAGGTGGGGCATGAGGCCTTGCTCCGGCTCGGGCTCGAGCGGCCCCGCATCGCCGTGGCCGGCCTGAATCCCCACGCGGGCGAAGGCGGCGCGTTCGGAAACGAGGAGGCGCGGGAGATCGCGCCCGCGATAAAAGCCTGCCGTGACGCAGGTCTGCCGTGTTCCGGGCCATACCCGCCCGATACCGTGTTTCGGCGCATGCGCGCAGGAGAATTCGACATGGTCGTCGCCATGTACCACGATCAGGGCCACATCCCGATGAAACTAATCGCGATGGACGAAGGAGTCAACGTGACCTTGGGCATTCCGATTGTGCGCACCTCGGTCGACCATGGGACCGCCTTCGACATCGCAGGACGCGGCATCGCGCGCGAGCACAGCCTCTGTGCGGCAGTCACGCTCGCCGCCTTGCTCGCACGGCGGCACGAGCCACTCGCCGGCTCGGGAGCATGAGCATGGGACTGCGTTTCGGCGCGTTCGCGCCGCTTGCGGCGGCGCTTTGCCTTACCCTTGTCCCGGCTTCGGCCCAGACATTCGAGATCAGCCGCGTGTTCCGGGTCGGCTCAAACCCGCGCGCCATCACGGCGCCCGACCTCAACGGCGACGGGTGGCCGGAGATAATCACCGCGGACACCGGGCCACTCGCGGACCAGCGGGAAGAGCGACCGGCCAACGACGAGTTGTCGCTCCTCATCGCCGAGGGCGACCTGAAATACGTGAAACACCATCCTTCCCTGAAGACGGGGTTCGCCCCTTACGCCATCGCGGTAGCAAACATTGACGGTTTGCGGATGCCGGACATTGTCGTGGCCAGCTTCCTCGCAGTCCGGCATCGCGACATCACGCTGTTTCGCAACCTCCCGGACAACCTCTTCGAAACACTCGACTTCAAGGTGCCCGACGAAGGCCTGGCGTACTACCGCCACCTGGACGGGGACGGACTCCCCATTTTCACCAAGCCGGGCCTGTCCTCCCTCGCGATAGCGGATATCAATGGCGATGGCTACCGCGACCTCGTCAGCACCGCATGGTCCTGCGATGCGCTCGTCTTGCTGCCCGGCGACCCGGAAGCCTATTTTGGCGTGCCGCAGTTCTTCCCCCTCGCGGGCGGGCCGCGCGATGTGCGGTTTTACGATTTCGACGGCGACGGCAAGGGTGATCTTGCCGTGCTGCTGCACACGACGGGGGAAGTGGCCTTGCTGCGCGGCAACGGCCAATTCGGTTTTGAACCGGTAACCCGGTTCCCGACGCGCGGCCGCCTGCCCAACCGCATCCGCGTATGCGACGTGAACCAGGATGGCCGCGCCGATATTGTCGTTTCACACGCGCACATGGACGACAGCATCGTCATCTTCTACGGCGACGGTGGCTTTGCGTTCAGCGTGTCCCAGGAATTGCTCCTCGGCGACGACCGGGCTGTGCTCGAGCACCAGATTGAAGACCTCGTCGCGGAAGACTTCAACGGAGACAACAGGCCCGACCTCGCGGCCGCGTGCTTTGCCTCGGGAAAGATTGAGGCATTCATCAACACGTCCGCGGCATCTGAACGGACGCAAGCGTTCCGGCGGGAATCCTACGCGATCCGCGAGGGGCGGCCGCGTGCGCTCTGCGTCGCGGACTTTAATCAAGACGGGAAGAAAGACCTCGCGGCCGCGGCGTGGCAGCCAGACAGCGTCGTGCTGCTACTCGCGCGCTGAGCGCTTCGCGAACGCCCCCCGCAAGCGCCGCAGCAATTGCACGTATCGTTCGCGCGGCATTCGTCTTCCGCCAAAACGCGCCTCGTTATAAGCCTGGATCACTTCCCGCAAGGTTTCGCCATCTCGCTGCACCGGCCAATGCGCCAGCAACTCCTCGGCGGTGACCCCGCTGGTATTCACGCCAATCCGCCGAAACCGCCGCAACACACTCCGATACAGGCGCGCGGCGCGGGCCTGGTCCGTCGTCAGGACCCAGGACCGCCGCTGTCCGCGCGGGACCAGATAGACGGCGCATACACCCGCCGCGACCAGTCCCAACAGCAGGAAATACCTGGCCGGCGCCCAAATGACGCGCCTGCCGCTGCCCGGCTCCAGCATTCGCGTCATGGCAGGCAGCATACCCACCAGGTTCGCGGTAACCTCGCGGAGCTGTTCCAGTTGCATACCCCGGTCGTAGCCAACAACCTCCTGATACCAGAACATCTTCAGTTCCAATGAGACGCGTGACAAATTGCGCGTAATTTGTTCAATCTGGCCGATATCGCCGGGTTCGGCGCGCGGCGACGGGTCAAAAACGACCCAGCCTTGCCCCAGAATCAGCACCTCCACCCAGAGATGGGCGTCCGACGCGCGTACGGTGTAGGACTGGCTGTCTTCCTCGTATTCACCGCCGCGAAACCCCGATACCACGCGCGCAGGAATGCCGAGACTGCGCAGCATGAGCGCCAGAGCGCTCGCAAACAATTCGCAATGGCCGCGCCGCGTCTCGTTTATGAACACGTCCATCGCGTGGTCGCGCGGCAGCACCGGCAAATCGAGCGTATAGGTGAACTCCGGCCCGCTCAGCCACTGCTGCAGCAACAGCGCGCGTTCGTAGACAGACCCGGCATCCGCGGTGAGACGGCGGGCCAGCGCCTGTGTTTCCGGCAGCAATTCGTGGGCCGTCAGCAGTTGATAGTCGCGCTGCGACAACTCCTGCTCGTAGTCATCCGGCGCCGCGCGCAATACCGCGGCGTTGGCCTCGCCCACCTCCGACCACGCCTCATAGGTCATACGGCGCGAGCCCGCCGTGTCATAAACCACCGTGAAATCCATCGCGTCATCCCAGCGCAGCCGCGCTCCCCGCGGCGCCGCGACCAAGGAGACCTCGTGAACGAGGTCCAGGCATGGCACGCCCAGGCCCGGGACATCGTCCATGTAGATCACCTGCCGCACGCGCTCCTTGGCCGGCATGCGGAAACGGGAAATACGGTCGCCGCCGGAGCCAAAGGGAAAACCGGCCCGGCGCCGCCCGGGAAAGGTCATCGCGGGGGATTCGAGATTGTCCGAGAGTCCCCTGCGGCTCCATTCAGACCCGACGTACTGGTTAAAGGTGGTCGTACGCCAGTACAGAGGCCCGCGATAGACGCCGCCGGGCAGTCCGGGAAACTCGACGTGCATCACCGCCGTTGTGTCCCGGGCAACGGTGCCGCCCCCGGCGAGGTCCACGCGCTCGGCAAAGCCCGTGCGCGAACGGTCCGGCAGGAGTTCACGGCCGAAAAGGCCCGCCTCCGTGCGCGGCGTGGTGAGGAAAAACAGGACAGTCAGCACGGTGGCGGCCGCGCCGAGGAGCACGACGCTGACCCAAACGCGCCAGGCCGCCTTCGGCGCATCGTCCGCCTGTATCGCTGAGAATGCGAGCGGCGGCACGGCGGCGGCGTCCGCATGCAAACCCAGCGACACGTACATCCAGACGGCGCTGACCAGGAACAGAACCAGGACCAGGCCCATCACGGGTTCCGGCGCCTGCACGAGCGCGGCCAGCAACATGAACAGCGCCATCAACGCGATGTGGTGAAACTGGCGCACGTCCTTCGTATGCAGCAAAAGATAACTCTGAATGAAGACGACCAGGATTACGACGGCATCGAGCAGCCCAAACGTCATGACGGTAAACGGGACGAAGAAGAAATACGCCAGTGTGAGCGGCCACGTAATCGCGCGATATACCGGGTACCGCGCGTCCAGACGCTCGGCAATGGGCGCAATCGGCATCAAGAACAAGGGAACCACCAGCACAATGCCCCCGTAGATGCGAACGGACGCCAACGCCAGAAACCCCGAGAGAGCCAGCACCGCGGCCGCAACGCGCAGACTGATTCCGGCGGACTTACGCATAGATGACCTTCCGCGGATCCAGTACGCGCGCATCCACGCCATACACCGCGCCGCCCCAGCTCCCGGGATCGGGCGAAATGACGATGACTGCGGCCCAGGTACATTCCCGGCCCCGGCGCACCGCCTCGGGCCACGCGGGGGCATCCGCCGCACACGGCACTACCCGCGCCAGCAAGTCCAGGGTCCGGCGCTCGTGCGTGGCGCCCTCTCCGCCGTCAACCGCCCCCCCTGGAACGTAAACGGCCACGTTGTAATGCCGCCGCAGCAGCGTAATCGCGAGCGAAGCGAGCATCTCGACCGCATCCTCGAATCGCCGCCCGAAATCTTCGACGTCCGCCCTGCGCCGCGCGTCCAGCACAAACGCGACATGGCGCGAGTGTTCGCGAGACATCTCGCGCACAATCCATTTCCCGAGCCGCGCACTGACGCGCCACGCGATGCGGCGCGGGTCGTCGCCGTTCACGTACTCACGCAGCGTAAAGAACTCATCGCCTTCACCCGTTGCCACGCTCGGCGCCTGCCGGCCTGTGCCGAACTCATCCACCACATTGGTGCGCACCGCGTGAACGCGCGGATACACCAGCACCTCTGCCTGGTCGGCAAACACGCGCCGCCGCTCTATGAGGCCGAAGGGATAGGAACACCGCAAGGCATACGGTTCAAGCACATGAGGGCCGCGATAGGCCAGCCTGTGGCGAACGGCAATTTCGACGGCACGGCCCGCTGGCAGGCAAACGACATGGGCCAGCACGTCGCCGCGCAACGCCGCGCGGCCGATGCACAGCGAGAACGCCGGAATCAGACGGCGGCGGTTCTCGATGCGCACCCGCACCCAGAACGGTTCACTCCGCTGCACGGCATGCGGCGCGACCCGGCTCATGGTCAGGCCGCGCACCGAGAAGAACACCGCCCATACAAGCGACAGCACGGGAAACGCGCATACGCCGGCAAAAAGCAGGTAGAGCAACTGATTGCCCGTGTTCCACGCCATGGGAAGCCCGAGCAGCATCATCAGCACGAACGCCCGGCCAACGGGCAGCAGGCGCAGCCGGCGCGGACGCTTTGTGCGGGGGTGCGGCATGGCGCTTACCGCGGCACGGGAATCCGCTGGACAACATCCCTGATCACGCGTCCCCGCTCGTCCGCGGCCGTGGCAAGGTCAGCGCCCCGCGACTTCACCAGTATCCGATGCGCCAGCAATGGAACCGCCATCACCTTGACGTCGCCAGGCGTGACAAAATCGCGCCCCTCGACCACCGCACGCGCTTGACACGCCTCGTAGAACGTGAGCGAACCGCGCGGGCTGGCCCCCAGCATCACTTGCTCATGCTCGCGCGTGCCCTGGATGATGTCCAGGATATACCGGGCAACGCTTTCGTCCACGCGCGCCTGGCCCACTGCGTCCTGCAACGCCACCAGTTCCTCGCCCGTGAGTACGGGCTGCAGGTTCTCCAGCTCCTTGCGCGGGTCCCTGCGGCGCATGATGCGCAGTTCGTCATCGGCCGGCGGATACCCCATCGTCACGCGCAGCATGAAACGGTCCAGTTGCGACTCAGGCAACGTATAGGTGCCCTCGTACTCAACGGGGTTCTGCGTGGCCATGACGATGAACGGCCGCGCCAGTTCGTACGGCCTGCCGTCCACGGTGACCTGATATTCGCTCATGGCCTCCAGCAGCGCGCTCTGCGTCTTGGGCGGCGTACGGTTGATTTCGTCCGCCAACACAACATTCGCGAAAATCGGTCCCTTGCGGAACACAAACTCATTCGACCGCGGGTCCAGCACCGACACGCCCAGGATGTCCGATGGCAACATGTCGCTGGTGAACTGAATGCGGCTGAACGTGCACTGCATCGAGCGCGCGATCGCCTGGGCAATCGTCGTCTTCCCGATGCCGGGCACGTCCTCAATCAGGATGTGTCCGCGGGCCAGCAGACCCGTCACGCACAACTTGACGACATCATGCTTCCCAAAAACGACCCGTTCAATGTTCTCAATCAGATGTTGAATACGCTGCGCGGCGGCACTATCCATGTACAACTCCGTGGACCGTTGCTTCAGGCCCTTACACGCGCCCGCTTCGGGCACCGCCCCGACCGCAACCCCTGAGAAAAAACACCCGCCCGGCCGTCTTATTCCGCCGGGAAGGCGCCACGCGATTCGCGGGACGCCAATATCAGGCAAAAGACGCGCTCACAACCAGCGTTCAAACCACTCATCGGCGACTTCAAGCGTTTCGCGGGTGAAATTCTGGAAGCCCTGCGCGTGACCATAATGGTCGATAGCGGTGCGCGCCCCCAGCAACTTGTACACGCGCCCGGCCAGCGTCACCGCCTTTTCGCAACTCTTCGGGTTTGAGAGCGGCGTGTCCGCGGTTGAGGTTATCACCAGCGTCGGGCTGGGCGCGGCCAGCGCGAGAATATGCTCCCAGTCGAAAGGGGCCTGGCCCGCATCCAGACTCTTCTTCAATTCGGGCATCAGGCACATGCCCTCGCCGCGAGTCCAGCGATCCGGGTCTTTGTCCGTGCTGAGCCGCGTGAAGCCGCAACTGGCCACACAGGCGCGGACGCGGTCGTCGAACGCGGCAAGCAGCAGCGCGTTAAACGCGCCGAGACCGTGGCCGATGACGCCGATGCGCGCGGAATCCACGCGTTTCTGCTCTTCGAGCAGGTCGATTGCGTAGGCATGGTCCAGGAGCATGCGCCCGGCAAAAGACAGCCTGGAATTGTTCTTGTAGTACTGTTTCGTGTCGAAGGGCTTGGCGCTGTGAAGGCGCCGCTCGCCGGCGGTCAGGCAATCGGGTGCCAGGGTCACATAGCCCAATTCCGCGTAATGCTGGGCGAAGGCCAGCCGGGAATCCCCTTCAAATCCGGCCGCTTCGTCTTTGCCCGCGGGCGTTTCCTGGTGGCAGCAGAGGATCGCCGGCGCTTCGTCCTTGCCCTCCGGCACAAACAACCACGCCGAAATGCGCTCCCAGCCGTCCACGAAATAGTTGACGCGCTTCCGCACGTAGCCCGCGTGCTCCAGTTCGTCCACGGTCTTGGCCTGCAGCTCGACGCGCTCCTTCGGCAGTTCACCAAGCACGGCAAGCAGGGACGCCTCGATCTCCGCGCGCATCTTCGGCCACGTGGACAGGTTCTTCAGCTTAGCGAGGTCAAGCATGTCGTTTATTCCACTCCCGCAGGCGCGAACGCCTGCGCGGCACATCCTGCCGCGAGAGTCCTCTGGTCGACCACGCTCATCCACCGGGAGACGCGGCATACAGCATGGTAGAAGCGCGGGCAGGCGAGATCAACCTCGCGGCCCCGTCGTACGCCTGGCAGATAACGTTCCATCCCCTCCGTGAAACGATCTTTCGCGGCGAACCGGTGCAATTTTGCTCATCCCGCGCGCGCACCGCGCAGGCAATTGCCGCGCCGGCGCGCCGCGCTCTACGGATACTAGCCCAACTGATTCCCGAGATGTCAAACTACAACCATCCCGCGTCGGCGTTCCTGTGCCGCTTCGTGCCGGGAGACCCGCACGCCAGCTTTGTGCGAGCGCGGCCCCGCTTCTTCTATAATGCCGCCACAGAAAAGGGGACTGAAAGCGTGATACCGGAGAAGATCCGCAGACGGCATGAGTCGCTGTGCGCTGAAGTCGAGCGGCACAACCGCCTCTACTACGTGGAAGCGAGGCCCGAGATTTCCGACTTCGACTATGACGCGCTCATGCGCGAACTGGTCCTGCTGGAGCAAGACCACCCCGCACTTCGGACGCCCGGCTCTCCCTCGCAGCGCGTCGGCGGCGCGCCCATCGAAGGCTTCGAGACGGTGGAACACGCCGTACCCATGCTGTCCATCGACAACACGTACAGCGAAGCGGAACTGCGCGAGTTCGACGCCCGCGTGCGGCGGGGCCTCGGCGGCGAAGCGGCCGCCTACGCGGTCGAGCTGAAGATTGACGGCGTCGCCATGTCTTTGCGCTATGAGCAGGGCGTGCTGGCCCGCGCCGTCACGCGCGGCGACGGCGTCCGCGGCGATGACGTAACCCAGAATGTCCGGACCGTTCGCAGCCTTCCGCTCCGGCTGAGCGGGCGCGCGCCCGAAACGCTCGAGGTGCGCGGCGAGGTATTCATGCGAAACCAGGAGCTGGACCGGCTCAACAAGATGCGCGAGGCGGAGGGCGAAGAGCCGTACCGCAATCCGCGCAACACTACCGCGGGCACCCTGAAGCTGCTGGACTCGAAGCAGGTCGCTGAACGGCGGCTGGATATCTTCGTCTACGAACTCGTGCCGAACACCGCTTTCCAAGCCGCCTCGCACATGGAAGCGCTCGAAAAACTGCGCGACTGGGGTTTCCCCGTAAACCCGCACCGGAAACGCTGCGCAGCCATCGGCGAAGTCATCGCCTACTGTGATTCCTGGGCGGAAAAGCGCCACGAACTCGGGTATGAAATTGACGGCATGGTTGTCAAGGTGGACTCCTTTGCCCAGCGGCAACGCCTGGGCGCCACCACAAAGTCGCCGCGTTGGGTCATCGCGTACAAGTTCCCGGCGCAGGTAGCCCGCACGCGCCTGCTGGACATCAAGGTCCAGGTTGGCAAATCAGGCGCACTGACGCCCGTCGCGAAGATGGAGCCCGTGAAACTGGCGGGCACCATCGTGAAACGGGCGACCCTGCACAACTTCGAAGACCTCAAGAAGAAAGACCTGCGCGTCGGCGACCTGGTCGAAGTGCAGAAAGCAGGCGAAATCATCCCGCAGGTGCTCGGCTACGTTCCCGCCGAACGCCCGCCGCGGGCCAAGCCGTTCCCCGTGCCGCACGAGTGCCCCGTATGCCGCACCGAAGTACACAAGGACCCGGACGGCGCCTATCTGCGCTGCCTGAACCTCGCCTGCCCCGCACAGGTGAAGGAGCGCCTCGCCCATTACGCCTCACGCAGAGCCATGGACATCGAGGGGCTCGGCCCCGCGGTGATCGATCAACTGGTGGATGGCGGCCTCGTCCTGGGCCCGGACGGCCTCTACCGGCTCGACGCGAACACGCTTCAGGCTCTCAAACGAATGGGCGAAAAATCCGCCGCGAACCTTGTCGCGGCCATCGAGGCGAGCAAAGCGCGGCCCTTAAGCCGTCTGCTGTTCGCGCTGGGCATTCGCCATGTCGGGCGGCACATCGCCGAGGTGCTCGCGTCCCATTATGGCGACATCCGCCGCCTGATGGCCGCGCCCGTGCCGGAACTGCAGGAAATCCACGACATCGGCGCCATCGTGGCCCAAGGCGTGCACGACTTTTTTCAAACCCCGGAAAACCGCGCGCTAATCGATAGCCTCTGCAACCTGGGCCTGAATACGACCGAAGCAAGCGCGGCCGTTTCCGGGCCGCGGCCTCTGGCCGGAAAGACGTTTGTCGTAACGGGCTCGCTGCGCCACTACACGCGGGACGGCATCCACGAGAAGATCAAGGCATTGGGCGGCAAGGCGGCCTCCAGCGTGAGCAAGAACACGGACTACCTCATAGCGGGAGAAGACGCCGGGTCGAAACTGACCAAGGCGCAGGCCCTCGGGGTCCCCATACTCACCGAGGAGGAATTCCAGGCACTGGCGGAGCGCGGCGCATGAACGCGATCCGCATGGCCTGCCCCCCCGCGCTTGACCAGGAAACGGGCCGCACGCTCTTTGACACGATAGCGCGTCAGCGCCTCGGCAAAGGCCTGACGCTGACCCTGGACTGCTCCGGCACACAGTCTATCGACTCACGGGGCAGTGCATGGCTCGTGGCAATTGCCGAAAGAGTGCAACAACGGCATGGCGCGCTGCAGCTGGAGGGCGCGCACGGTAACGTGGCCGAATACCTGGAACTGGTCGCGCCGGGACTCACGCACACCGCCTCCGCTTCAAGAACGCCGCCCGGTTTCTTCGAGGAGATCGGCCACTACACGCTGAAGTGGGCGGCGGAGTCGCGGGATTTCCTCAACCTCTGCGTAGACGCTGTCTACTGGACCGTACTCGCTCCCTTCGAAGGCCGCGGCTTCCGCTGGGGACTGTTAGTAGAGGAAATCCACGAAATGGGCACGCGCGCCGTGCGCATCGTGGCCTTGATGAACTTCCTGCTTGGCCTGATTATTGCCATGCTGTCGGCCAAGCAGGTCGAGAATTTCGGCGTGCAGATCTATGTGGCCGACCTGATCATGATTGGTTTCGCGCGGGAACTGGCCTCGATCATGACGGCGGTGGTCGTGTCGGCGCGCACGGGCGCCGCGATCACGGCGGAAATCTCCACGATGAAGGTGCAAGAAGAGATCGACGCGCTGCGTGGCATGGGGCTGAACGTGAACCAGTTTCTCGTGGCCCCGAAGCTGCTCGCCCTCTTGATTGCCATGCCGTGCCTGACGATCATCGGCCTGCTGGCCGGGATTATGGGCGGCGCCCTGTGGGGCGTGTTCATCCTCGACTTTCAGCCGTCCATCTGGTTCGAGGAAACGCTGAACGCGGCGCATCTGGACGACCTGATGCAGGGCTTCCTGAAGTGTTTCGTGTTCGCGGTCGTCATCGCGCTTGTCGGCTGCCACAACGGCTTCCGCGTTGAGGGCGGCTCGCGCGGCGTCGGCCTGATGACAACCCGGTCGGTGGTCATGGATATCTTCATGATCATCTGCATCGATATCGTGTTTGCGATCATATTCTATTATCTGATTCCCTGACGGCCCTGGAACCGCGCGCCGGTCCGGGCGGATTAACGGCACATGACGGCGAACATCATCGAAGTGCAAGATTTGGTCACCCATTACGGGGAGAAACAGATCCTTGGCGGCGTGTCCTTCGCTGTGACGGCCGGCGAGGTGACCCTCGTGATCGGCGGCAGCGGCTGCGGCAAAACCACGCTTCTGAAGCACATGTGCGGCCTGCTGAAACCCACGTCGGGCCGGATCGTTTACCAGGGCGCCGATATCACCAAGATGGACGAAGAAGAAATCGCGCACATGCAGCGGAACATCGGCATCGCTTTCCAGACCAGCGGCCTGTTGAATTCGATGACGGTGGGCGAGAACGTCGCGCTGCCGCTGCGCGAATATGGCGCGTGCGAAGAACGCCTGGTCGACGCGATCGTGCGCATGAAGTTGAGCCTGGTCGGCCTCGCGGGCGCCGAGGACCTGATGCCGGACGAACTCTCGGGCGGCATGCGCAAGCGCGCCGGCCTCGCGCGCGCCATTGCGCTGGACCCCCCACTCGTGTACTTTGACGAGCCGTCCGCAGGCCTCGACCCGATCATGGCCTCGGGGCTTGACGAGGTCATCCTGAGACTGAAGCGGGTGCTCGGGATCACCTTCGTCATCGTCACGCACGAATTGCAGTCGATTCGCAAGATTGCAGACCGTATACTCATGCTGGATCAGGGCCGCGCCATATTCTTCGGCACGCTGGGCGACGTCGAACACACCAGCGTTGAGCGGGTCCGGCAGTTTTTTGAACGGCGGCCCGACGCGTATATCATGCAGCGCAGCATTTAGGAGAGGAAGGAACACGGGGTGGCAACACGCAAGCAAAAAGTGAAAGTCGGGCTGTTCCTCTTCGTCTGTTTTGCGCTGGCCGCAATCGGGCTTTCGCTCGTGGCCGGGCTGCATGAGGACCGCGGCGTTCACCATTGGATCGTCTTCGAGGAGTCCGTGCTCGGCCTCTACGACGGCAGCACGGTCGAATACATGGGCGTGCCCATCGGCAAGGTGCGCAACATCACTGTCACCCGCCAGAACCTGGTTAGAGTCGAAATCGTGATCGACCCGAACAAGGCCACGCTGTACAACGGTGTCGAGGCCCGGCTCGTGGTCTCGAGCATTGCGGCGGGAACCCTCGCCGTCTCCGTGAGCGGCGGCAACCATAACAGCGGAGAACTGCCGCCGAACAGCACGATTCCCTCGAAAGTCTCCGCGCTCACCGCCATCAGCACCCAACTCGAGCAGCTGATGGAGAAATTCGCCGCTATTTCCGACGGCGTAACCTCGGGACTGGAGGGTCTGGAAGAGGGCAGCCTGACCAAGGTCATCGATGAATCGGGCAATCTCGTCGCGGACGCGCGGGCCATGGTCCGGGAAGCCACGGAGACGTTGAAGTACGTGCGCGAAGAAACCGACGGCGCCCTGGACCAGATTCTCGATGCGGCGGAAAGCATCAAGACATTTGCGGACAGCGCCAAGGACCTCGCGGGTACGCTGCAGACGAAACTGGCACCCGTTGAATTGACGCAAATCGAGGAAAGCCTTGAAAGGGTTCTCGAGAACGCGTCGAATCTCACGGCGCAACTCGAAAAAACGGCATCGGGACTGGACGACACCCTCGCGAACGTAACGCACGAGACGGGCAACGTCGAGTTTTCGTTGCGCACAAGCCTGCGCGAACTGGATGACACGCTCGCGTCGCTGCGGCAGTTGAGCGACCAGTTGCGCGACGACCCGGCATCGCTGCTGCGCGGCCGAAGCGCCGCGGAAGAGAGGAAATAGTATGCGACATTGGCTCTTGGCCGTGACCTGCATGGCGATGGCGGGATGCCTCTCGCACAAGGCCGCGCCCACGCGGTTCTTTCTGATCGAGCCGTCCGCGGCCCTGCACCAGCATGATATGCCGTCGCCCGCCGCGATGTCCCCGGACGAGGCCCCTGCCGGCCCGGCGCCCGCGCCGCCGCCCGCCGCGCCTGCGTCGCTGACGCTCGGTCTCCGTCCCTTCCTCTCCGCGAAGCCCTATGGGCAGCCGCTCGCGTATCTGGGCGAAAACCACGAACTCGTGTTCCGCGAACGCATCCATTGGGCGGAACCGCCCGCGGAGGTCGTCACGCGCGCCGTGCGCGATGCCGTAGCCGCGTCCGGGCGCTTCCAGGATGTCGGTGATGCGGCCGACATGGCCCGGCCCGACCTTATCCTTACGGGCGAGGTGCGCCGTTTCCTCGAAAACCGCACCGTTACCCCCGCCATGGCGGAGGTAGCCGTCCACATCGAAGTGCGCGAGGCCCGCGGCGTGCGCCTGCTCTGGGCGGGCCTGCTCCGCGCCCTGGAACCGGTCCATGAAGATACGCCCGGCGCGCTGAGCGAAGCCCTGAGCGAAGCAGTGGCCCGTATCGCGGACGACGCCGCGCGGACACTGGCGGGCGTTCCTCTGCCCGAGGCCCCCTGATGGGCGAATTGGTCTACACGTTCGCCGGTATGGCCGCACGCCACCGGGACGGCGCCACTTGCTTGAACGGCATGCGCCTGCTCGCCGACACGCTCCACCCTCACGGCGTGCGCATCACGTGGCTGGTAAGCCCGGATTCGGCCCGGATCGCCGCGGCCCAATTGACGGACTGGCATGAACGGTTTGGCGATGACGTCGCGCTGGCCACGCCGGAGCTTACCTCGGGCATCGCGGCGCGTTACCAAGGCGATTTCGAAACGAAAAAAGCCCAGATAGCCGGCGAACGCGGCCTCGTCCGCGCCGCGCTGCCGTGGGCCGAAGTGTCCATCGCCGCGGGCAACCACACGGATCCGGACATCGCGCGGCTGCTCGACGCGCTGGGCTTCGAGGGGCTCTGGGGCTTCTGCTGGGAGCAGATCGAGGTGGACGCAATCACGGACCGCGGCTGCCCCTGGGGCTTCTATTACATGGACCCGGAGGACCGCCTGCGCCCTGCGGAAGGCCGCGGCGTAATCGCCATGGAATGGACGGCCCGCGACCTGCTCAAGTCGTTTCACAGCGGCAACCCGTGCCTGTACTCCACCGACCCGAACGATGTCGCGCGCGGCGGTCTCTGTTCCTGGGAAAACATCGGCTATTGGAAGAAATTGGCGGACAACTACCGGCGCAACGCGCACTGGAACGGCCAAGTGGTCCTCGTGCAGCATCAGGAAGCCCACGAGATGGAGCGCGCCGAGGGCTGGCGCTGTTATACCGAGGAGGATATCCGCGAAGCGGCTGTCATGCTGGACGCATTCGCGGCTTACGTGGCGCCGCACGCCCGCGTCATGACGCTCGCCGAGGCCGCCCGCGCATACCGCGAACGCAACCCGCATACGGCGTCCTCGTATATGCTCTGGGAAGACACGCCCCATCCGCCGCCCAATCCCGCTTATACCTGGAGCACCTGCCCCGGCCCATGGCCAAGAACCTTCCTCTATTACGACCGTGGGGCGCAGATGATGTTTGTACAGGGCAAGACCGAACCCGTGTGCCTGCGCAACTATCACCGGTCCTGGGACACGCGCACCTACTATGCGGAACCGGTTATCCCGCGCGCGCGTCTCCTCCGCGACGTCCGGCACACGTGGAGCCGCGAGATCGAAATAGCCGTCGAGAGTCACGCCGCAATGCCCTATGGCCTGGCCCTGTGGGACGACTACAGCCTGTACCAGATCGCCGAAGCGCCCGGCCTCATCGAGGGCAAAATCCTGCCGCGCGAACTCCTCTTCCTGCGCTACGACCTAAAGCCCGGCACGAATACCCTCCTGGTCCGCCTCGCGGGGAAATAGCCGCGCGACTCAACATCCCGTCTATCCTGCTATTGCGCGCCCGTTCGCGTTGGTCCGCCCCCGGGCGTCGCGCACCGCGGCTCAGGCGCCCTCGTTCAGGTCCGGCTCGCGAAACCCGGCAAACAGGCGCGGCTGATACACGCCCAGCTTGCCGAGGCGGTATTGCAGCCCGGTTCGGAGGCAGCCAAAGCCGTAGCGCACGCTGCGCGTGAAATTGATCGACGACGCCTCCTCGAAATAGCGCGTCGGGCAGGTAATCTCCGCAACCGTGTAGCCCAGCCACAGGACCTGCGCAAGCATCTGGTTGTCGAACACGAAATCATCCGAATTCCTTTCGAGCGGCAGCCGCTCCAGCAATTCGCGCGAAAAGGCGCGGAATCCCGTGTGATATTCAGACAGTTTCGCGCCGGTCAGCAGGTTCTCGAAGAAGGTCAGGCCGCGATTCGCCACATATTTCCACAGCGGCATCCCCTGCGCCAGTGCGCCGCCGCCCAGAATCCGCGAACCCAGCACGCACGCATACAGACCGTTCCCGATCAGCGACACCATCGCCGGGATCAGCTTCGGCGTGTATTGATAATCCGGATGCACCATGACCACGATGTCCGCGCCCGCCTCCAGCGCGAGCCGGTAGCACGTCTTCTGGTTCGCGCCGTAGCCCGCGTTGCGCGGATGCACAGCCACGGTCGTGTCCGCAAGCGTGCGCGCAATCGCCGCCGTGTCGTCGCCGCTGGCGTCGTCCACCACAATCACGCGATCAACCACTCCCTGCTCCATCACCTCGTCATGCGTGCGCCGCAGCGTCTGCCCCGCGTTATACGCCGGCATGACCACGACTACCTTCTTGCCCTTGTACATGGGTCCGTCCCCTGGCCGCGCTGCGGTGCCGCAACCGCGGCCGTCCGTCCCTACTATACGAGATACACCGGAACACGGCAAAGGCGCGTTTCTCAAGGGGCAAATACGGCCCGCTCATGGTCATGGAGACTCTTGACACCAAGGCGCCTCCGGGATTAGTGTTTTCTTGGATGAGGGAGTAGTCACTGCCATCAGAGAAGGAGCCGTTTTTCTGCCGTTTGTCCGGTGCTCCGCGTCAGGAAAGCGCGCATGGAAAACGGACGCCACGGTGACGCAGTGCATTGACACCGGAGCCTGAGGAATCGGGTGCCGGAACCTGCGGCGGCCGGGCGCAGGGAAACAGGACGGAGAAGGAGGTTCATGAGGTGAGGGTGGCGGTAGTGACCGATCGATTCCGGTTTTACGGCTGTTCCTGCCTTTTCAGGGGACCTATCGTTGTCCGCGCGTCTTCGAGCACGTGTTGCGCGAGACTCGTTCGGCTGTCTTGTGATTCCTGCCGGGCCCGTGGAGGCCCACATAGGAGACGTTCGCCATGTACGCCAGCGTCGGACCGGTTTGCAGACTATTCTCAGCTTCTGTCCTGCTCTTCGGCATCGTATTCGCCGGGTCGTCCCTGCCCGCGCGCGGCGCGGACTTGGTCGTTACAAGCGATACCGTTCTGGGCCCTGACCTGACCTTGGAGTTTGACAACGTCAAGGTCGACAACGACGCCACATTGACGCTGCTTGGGTCCATGACCCTCATCGTCAACGGCGAACTCGAGGTCGGCGAAAATTGCACCATTTCCGCGAACGGCACCGGGTTCGGCGTGGGCGAAGGGCCGGGCGGAAGTAGTGAATGGTGGCGCGGCGGCAGTTATGGCGGCGTGGGCGGCGGTGGGCCCGCCATCTACGGGTCGGCGGCGGAACCGGTGGACGAGGGCAGCGGCGGCGGTGAAAGCGCAGGGGGCGGCGCCATCCGGCTCGAAGTGGGCGACACGGCTGTGATCGACGGCACGGTCAGCGCCAACGGCATCGACACATGCAGCGGCGCGGGCGCCGGCGGCACGGTCTACCTGGTGACCGGCGACTTGGAAGGCAGCGGCGACATCACGGCCAACGGCGGCAACAGCACATGCGACAACGGCGGCGGCGGCGGCGGGCGCGTAGCCGTCTATTACACGACGAGTTCGTTTGTGGGCGGCGCCTGGGCCTTCGGCGGCAGCGGCAGCACGCCGGGAGAAGCGGGAACGGTCGGGTTCTTTGATCAGAGTAACCCGGGCCTTCTCTCTTTACGGGCGGGGCACGCGTGGCGCTTCGAAGAAGGCGACCCCGTGGAATACAGTACGGTCACGCTTTCCGGCTCGGCCGCCACCTATGAGGGTGGTGTTACGGAAATCACTTCGGCTTTCATGTCCATCGAGAACGCTTCGACCCTGGACCTGTACGGGCGCACGTTCCCTTATCCCGTCCTTACATTGAATGTTGGGAGCCTGAATATTGCGGGCACCTCTCAAGTCCTGGGCAACCTCGTGATTCACGCCACGGAGAATGTCGCGATTGAGGTGGGCAGCGCGGTGGCCGCGTCGGGCGCGGGCAATCCGGCCGGAGCGGGCCCTGGCGCCGGCAGCGAATGGTGGCGCGGCGGCAGTTACGGCGGCGTGGGCGGCGGCGGACCCGCAACGTACGGTTCGGCGGCGTACCCCACCGACTTCGGCAGCGGCGGCGGCGAGTCCGGTAGCGGCGGCGCGGTCCGGCTGGACGTAACGGGCGCCCTGACGCTGAACGGCGTGGTAGCCGCGAATGGCGTAGACACGTGTAGCGGCGCAGGTTCCGGCGGCAGCGTCTACATCACGGCGGGCACACTCGGAGGTTCCGGCGCCATAGAGGCCACAGGCGGCCAGAGCACGTGCGGCGACGGCGGGGGCGGCGGCGGCCGCATCGCCGTCTATTGCGGCAATCCCGCCTCGGCGTTTCTGGGAATCACCAACGTCAGCGCGGGCGGCGGCGGCGTACTGGCAGCACCGGGCACGGCCGCATTCTTCGATACGACAAACCCCGATAGCCACAATTTGTATTCAACAGGCTCATGGCGGTTTGAGAACGGCGACCCGACGACCTACGGCGATGTTACCTTTGCGGATTGCGCGGCGGCCTACCCGCCTGATTCGGGGATCACGGCACAGAGTTTCACGATGCAGGGGGACTCAAGGCTGACGGCATACGACCGCACCCTGCCGCTCGCGCCGTTCACGCTGGACGTGGCCGGCCTGAGCCTGTTGGACACGAGCATGATCGAAGGCAACATCACGATTAATGCTTCGGGCGACATTACCATTGAGCAAGATGCGGGCATTTACGCCGACGGCGCCGGCTATCCTGCGCTGTCAGGGCCCGGCGCGGGCTGGGAGTGGTATCGCGGGGGCAGCTACGGTGGGCGCGGCGCAGACGGACCGGACCCGTACGGTTCGGCGGTCATGCCGGAGGACATGGGCAGCGGCGGCGGCGAAAGCGCGGGCGGCGGCGCGGTCTTCCTGCAGGCGGCAGGAACGCTGACACTGGCCGGTCAGGTCACTGCGAATGGTCTCGACACCTGCGCCGGCGCGGGGTCCGGCGGCACGGTCAACGTGTCGGCGGGCACACTAACGGGTACGGGCATGTTGATTGCCAATGGTGGTGCGAGCACGTGCGGCAACGGCGGCGGCGGCGGCGGACGCGTGGTGCTCTACTATGGCGACGGCGCGCCGGGAGTCCTGTTGGCAGCCTCGGGCGGCGGCGGCGGCGCGGTCGGCGCGGATGGCACGTGCGGATTGTTCAATAACGGCGACCCCGCCAACGTGGATTTTACGAGCGGGCCATGCTGGCGCTTCCAGAATAATGACGCCGGACTGGTGGCCTATCACGACATGCTCCTGAGCCACGCCTCGACGACGTTTGAAGACGGTGTCAGTCTGGACGCATCCGGGTCGGTCACGATCAGTGACGGGACCTCCCTGAGCCCATTCGAGAGCAGGTCCGGCGCGCTCGAACTCACGTGCACCTCACTGACGGTCGGCAATGCCAATTCCACACTCACTGGAAACATCACCGTACACGCGGGAGACATGGCCCTGGAGTCATCCTGCCATCTGTCCGCCGACGGTTGCGGCTACGGTCCCAATGAAGGGCCCGGCGGCGCCGCGGATTGGTACATCGGCGGCAGTCACGGCGGCCGCGGCGGATCCGGCGCGGAGCCCTATGGTTCGGCGGTTGCGCCGGTCGAGCGTGGCAGCGGCGGCGGCGACACGGGCGGCTACGGCGGCGGCGCGATTCGGCTCGATATCAGCGGTACGCTGACAATCGACGGCCTCGTGAGTGCGACTGCCCAAGATACGTGTGACGGCGCAGGGGCGGGTGGCAGCATCTACATCACCGCAAACGAATTGGCTGGAATGGGGAACCTCATCGCAAATGGCGGTAACAGCACCTGCGGTAATGACGGCGGCGGCGGCGGCCGTATCGCCGTCTATGCGGCAACCGGCGCCGACTCGCTGACCGCTTCCGCTGACGGCGGGGCGAACAGCGGCGAACCAGGCACCGTCGGCTTCTTCCAGCATGCGGACGACGGTTCGATGTTCGATTTCATCGCGGGTCCCGCATGGCGGTTCCAAACCAATGATATCGAGGCCATCGTTTACCGCAATATCACGATTCGGGATTCGGCCGCAGCCACCTATGAAAGTGACGTGCCGCTCAGTGCCGAAGGCGACTTTCTGGTGACGGGCGCCGCGACCCTGAGTGTCTACCGCGGCGAACCGTTGCCATTTGCGCAGGTAGCATTCGCCTGCGCCAACCTGACCGTCAACGATGGCGGTGTTCTCATCGGCAATTTCGCAATCGATACCGGGAACCTGACTATCGGCCCACTGAGTGCGATTCGTGCCGATGGTTGCGGTTATCCTTCCGGCACGGGGCCGGGCGCTGCGACAAACTGGGATTCCGGCGGCGGCTACGGCGGCGTGGGCGGCGGGCCGGGCGGCGGGCCGACCTACGGGTCCGATCTCGAACCCGTGGACCCCGGCAGCGGTGGCGGCACAGGCGAGGGCGGCGCGGGCGGCGGCATGCTTCGCGTGAATGCCGCCAACACGGTCACCGTCCACGGCTATTTGACCTCGGACGGCGTGAATCCCGGGAACTGCAATGGGGGTGGTTCCGGCGGCAGCATCTACCTTACCTGCAATCTCCTGGCCGGCACAGGCAGCATTACGGCCAACGGCGGCGCGGCCGACTGCGGCGCGTTCGGCGGCGGCGGCGGCCGTATCAACGTCCGCTATGTGGAGACGCTCTACAGCGGGACGCTGCTGGCGTACGGCAGCACCGGCGGCGCCGATGGCACGGTGATGCAGATGTCCCTGCCTACGGCCGATTTCATCGCGGACCCCGTCACGGGCGCCACGCCGTTGCAAGTACAGTTTACGGACACATCGAATCCCGGCGACGGGCAGACGGTCAGTTCGTGGACGTGGGATTTCGGTGATGGGGACACAAGCGACGAGCAGAGTCCGCTTCACGCGTACCTGACTCCCGGTTCATTCACCGTCTCGCTGACGATAACGACGGCCGCGGGCGCGGACACGGAGACCAAGACGGGATTCATCCTCGTGAATCCCACGATTTCGGGTATGGTTACCGCGAACGGCGCCGGGCTGGCGGGCGTAACCCTCGCCGGACTGCCGGGTAACCCCGTCACCGGTGCCGACGGTCTCTACAGCGTTGAGGTTCCTTACAACTGGACCGGCTCGGTCACCCCCACGCTCACAGGAACGACCTTTGAGCCCGCCTCGCGCGACTATGCGAACCTGACCGCCAATGCGACGGAGCAAGACTACACGGCCGTGAACCCGGTCATTTCCGGCAGCGTCACCGCGAACGGCGCCGGGCTGGCGGGCGTAACCCTCGCCGGACTGCCGGGTAACCCCGTCACCGGTGCCGACGGTCTCTACAGCGTTGAGGTTCCTTACAACTGGACCGGCTCGGTCACCCCCACGCTCACAGGAACGACCTTTGAGCCCGCCTCGCGCGACTATGCGAACCTGACCGCCAACGCGACGGAGCAAGACTACACGGCCGTGAACCCGGTTATCTCGGGCATGGTGACTGCGTATGGAGACCCGCTGGAAGGGGTAACGATGACTGGACTGCCCGGAAACCCCGTGACCGGGAGCGACGGCGGCTACAGCGTGGAAGTCCCGTACAATTGGACCGGGACCGTGACCCCTGCGCTCGAGAACTACGGATTCGAGCCGGAATCACGCTCCTACACTAACCTGACCGAGGGCCAGGCCAACCAGGATTACGATGGCGCGATCCTGAGTCATTCGGCGGATCCCAACGGCGATGGCCAGATTAATCTGACGGAACTGTTGCGCGTGATTCAGTTCTACAACTCCGGCGGATTCCACTGTGAAGAAGGAACGGAAGACGGCTACGCGCCAGGGCCGGGCGACCAGACTTGCGCGCCTCACTCCAGCGACTACGCGCCGTCCGGACCCGATTGGCGGATCGTGCTGACGGAACTGCTCCGTATCATCCAATTCTACAACTCGGGCGGGTATCACCCGTGTCCGGATGAAGGCACGGAAGACGGGTTCTGCCCCGGTCCGGCCTGACAGCCAGACAACACGCTTCGCGGGCGGCGGCGTTCATCGCCGCCCGCGAATCCGGGGGGCAGGGGAACGCGGCGCCGTTGCGCGTGACAGAACGGCCGTGTTCGTGCATAGCGGCTTCAGGCGGGTGTGTGCCCGCTGGAGGATAGGCAGAATGGCCTTCCGGTCCGCGGGCGCGTACAGCAGAAGGCCGTTGAATTGTGTCTTGGCCCAAGATACGGAAAGGAGGCTGTCATGCTTACCGTAACACGTTCCTGTTTTCCCGGTTGGCTCGTACTGGCTGCTTGTCTTGCCGGCCTATGGTCTGGAGCCGCCGCCGCGGATGTGCCGCAGACCATAAACCATCAAGGCGTGGTCCAGGTGGGTATCACCCCGTTCTCGGGCACGGGGTCGTTCCGCTTTGCGATCATGGAAAACGGTGGAGGGCTCAGCCTCTGGACCAATGACGGTTCTAACATCGGGACCGGACTGATGCCCGCGAATGCCGTCTCGCTGGAGGTCAACAACGGCGTTTACAGCGTGCGTCTGGGAGACACGGCTCTCTACGGCAACATGGTCGCATTGCCGCCGTCGGCCCTCGCGGACGACGGCAACGGCCTGTCGCTCCGCATCTGGTTTGACGACGGCGCCCATGGCGCGCAGGAACTCTTGCCCGTGCAGCCTTTGACCAGCGCGCCGTTCGCCTACCGCGCCGGCGATGCGGAAATGCTCGGCGGGAGGCCCGCGTCCCATTATTCGACGTACGAGGACGGCTATTTCACGCATCTATTCATCGAAGAGGGGCAATTGGAGGTCACGGGGCCCGGAAACGCCATTTCCTCCCTCTCCACCGGCGCGGACACGGCCGCCGTGCTTGGTGAAAACTACGACGGCAATGAAGGCGTGGGCGTGCACGGCACGGCCGCCGGCGCGGAGGCCATAGGGGTCCTTGGGGAGGCCACCGGCGAAAACGGCACGGCCGTGATTGGACACGGGCCGAACACCGGCGTGGGCGTGCTGGGGACCGGAGGCACAGGCGTGTTCGGACAGTCCCTACCGTCGGGCGGCGTAGCTGTCAAGGGGTACGCCTATGACGGCGGGGCGGTCACTAACTACGGCGGCTGGTTTCACGCGCAGGCGTTGACCGGCAAAGGCGTCTACGGCGAAACGGCCGGTGACCGGGGCATAGGCGTGCACGGAAAATCCACCACCACGGGCGGAAGCCTTAACTACGGGGGATACTTCGAGGCAGTCGGCCCCGTGGGACGCGGCCTCTATGCTTCCGCCGCCGGCGATTACGGCGTTGGCGTGGACATCTTCACCGAGGGCGCCAATGGACTCGGGTTGCATGCCTATAACGACTACAATGGCCTGAGAGCGGAACTTGCCGGCCCTGACAGCGCCGGGTACTTCGAAGGCGACGTCGTGACCACGGAGGCTTACAAGTACCAGAGCCCGAAGTCGTACACCAGACAAATTCCCGCAACCACGTTCCACGTGTCCAGCCTCACCAGCAGCGCCAATCAAGAACTCGAATGGCATTCCGGTGGATATGTGAGCAGGGTTTCGGGCGGGTCCGGAAATTCGACGCTTATGGCTCCCGTTGACCTGCCTCAAGGAGCAACCATGACGGCTCTCAATATGTATTACTATGACGGCGATCCTGATGACGAGTTTTATGTCGATATGGATCTCTATGCGCGTGAGATGACGGGCATCTCTCCACCCGCCATAGCCTCAACCTCCCTTACAACGACGGGGGCGAGTTCAGACGTCCGGGTTGTGACCGATACCACTTTCACGGCATCCGGTGTGGACAATAGAGAGTATCAGTATCACCTGTGGTGTTCGTTGGGACCCATGACTGGCCTTGGTATGCGCTTCTACGGCGCCAGCATTGAATATACTCTCGAGACGGTGGCCCCTTGATTTGGCCTTGTGGTTTGTCTCGCGGTGAACAAAAGAACCTGAAGGAGATTAACCATGAGCCACTTCAGAACATGGGCGTTACCGGTCCAGGCGGCAATCCTGCTTGCCACAGGCTCGGCTTACGCTGCAACCTCAGCGGACTATGCCATTCCCATCACTGCCATCGACAGCGGTGGCGATACCGGCATCGCCTTGGATTATGCGGCTGTAACCGCCACCGCTCAAACAGGTGAAACAGGTTTTGCCGCATCCTCGGCGTATGCTATCCAGTATGGATACATCCCTATGCTCCTCCAGACAATCGGCGGCGAGGGCGAAGGCGAAGGCGAAGGCGAGGGCGAGGGCGAGGGAGAGGGAGAGGGGGAAGGCGAGGGCGAAGGCGAGGGCGCCGGCGAGGGCGAAGGCGACGG
>JAGMZX010000053.1:0-14425 GCA_018005585.1 Candidatus Hydrogenedentota bacterium
GGCCACGATGCGCCCGCCGCGGGCGCGCGCGTTGTTGAGGGCGTCCGCCGTCTCGGGCGGCAGCGCGAAGGGCTCCGGATCGACGGTGTGCGCGGCGAGTTCTCCGGCTGTGATCGGTTTGAACGTGCCGTAACCCACGTGCAGCGTCAGGTGCGCGCGCTGCACGCCCGCCGCGCTCAGCGCGGCAAACACCTGCGGCGTGAAATGCAGTCCGGCCGTCGGCGCGGCCACCGCGCCGGCAACTCTCGCATAGATTGTTTGGTATCGTTCCAGGTCTTCGGCTTCCGGCGTGGCGCGACGGATATACGGTGGCAACGGCACTTCGCCGGCCCGTTCCAGCAGGCGCAGCACGTCCGCGCGCGCGAACGTGACACGGCGCTGGCCCTCGGAAAGCACGTCTCCCACGCTGGCTTCCAAGCCGCCCGCAAGCTGGATGAGTGTGCCTGGCCGCACCCGTGCCGAAGGCCGCACCAGCGCCCGCCAGACGCCGGGCTCGTCCTCGTGCAGCAGGAACAACTCGACCGCGCCCCCGCTGGGCTTGCGGCCGCGCAGGCGCGCCCGGATAACCCGCGTGTCGTTGAGTACCAGACAATCCCCCGCGCGCAGATACCGAGCCAGGTTCCGAAAAACGTCTTCCTGGATTTGACCCGTAGCGCGGTCCAACACCAGCAGGCGGGATGTGTCCCGGCCGGGACTCGGATGCTGCGCGATGAGCGACTCAGGGAGTTCGTAGTCCAGTTCGGCGGTCTGCATATGCGCGGCAATGTACCGCCTTCTCGCGCCGCGGCGCAACACCAATGAATAAGAGTACTGTAAACCTCGTCAGTCTTTCATGCGTTCCTTAATATGTAGGAACGGAGTGATGGCGCGCTGAAGCGGTCGTCACGAAGTGCTAAAAACAAGTTAAATACGTTTGTTGTGAAAAGCAGCCCGATTTTTCCGCTGACAGCCGGAATGAAACCTCGGCATACGTTGTTTCGGGTACTGAGCGGCGATAGAGACCTGCGAGGGTCTGCATAGGCCGCAGCAGTAGAAACGGCCCTGGTGGCTTTGACCGGGGACGCCGGGGTGGAAGGGGACGAAGAAAGTTGAAGCATAGGGTACAGCCAGGTCTTCTTTGGAAGGCTTGCGTTGCGACCCTGCGTTGAAGCGGTAAGCGGCGGCAGTGGCCCCAGGACTCATTCGGCACCCATTACGGTTTACGCGGAGCCGTGGCAGGTCCCCACTTCCTCCCCCCTCCCCTTCCCCTGGCACGGCTCCGCCCTGCTACCCCTTACCCAAAAACGCGATGGAGCTATGGCAAGCACCCTCACTTCCTCCCCCTCTCCCTCCGCTGTCATGGCTCCTCGCCGTTTTTGGGGCTTTTTTTGCCAACGAAACTGAGCGTTCCCGTGGTCCTACGGAATCAAGAGGGCGCAACTCGCGGGAACGCCGTTCAGGTTCAGAAGAAGGCAGCCACCCGGGCAAAGCCGGGTGTCGCGGGAAATTCGACGGGGAAGCGGCGGAAATCGACGTGACCATCGAGAAACAGCGTATTCGCACCGCCGGGTATATGGTTGTACTGTGCGCGCCCGCTGGAATCGGCGGTGACGACGTCCCACATGACCGGCAGGGCGCTCTGTGCGTTGCTGGTGGCGGCGGGATTGTTGACGTCGGTGATGAGAAAGCGTTCGATGCCCTCGCGCAGACGATAGAGGACGGAACCGCACCCGTTCCCCGCGGCGGCGCCCGGCGGCAGCAGGGTGCGCAGCAAGGCATAGAGGCCGGGGTTGTCGATGTCCTTGTCCAATAGGTGGTCATTCAGCGGGTCCAAGTCGCCGAGCGGTCCCTGCAGGAACGGCGACCCGTCCTGGTAGGAAATGCAGGCCATCAGGTAGGCGACCTGCGCGGGAATCTCGGCGGAACCGCTGGCCCCGAGCATGACAGCGTCTAAGACCGGGTCCGTATTCTGCACTTTGTCGAAGACGAAGCCGTAATAGAGGTAGCTGGCGTCGGCATTGGAAGGAAGCCCGGTATAGACGCAGGCCCGACCCGGTTTCGATGCGAGGATGCCCAATGCGGCGCCTCCGCTGCTTTCCGGGTCCGAGGGGCACACCAGCACGTTCAGGTCGTTGAGGTACTCGGGGAATATCGCCTGGATGTGCGGGGCGAGTTCCGCAGCGCTGTCGCCCTCCGTGCAGCCGGGGGGCGGCGCCGCGCCCCAAGGTTCATCGCCGTGCACGCGGGGGAACCTGCCGTCCGATTCCCCCGCGTACATCTTGAAGACGAGGCCCATTTCCTTGAGGTTGTTCTGACAGGAGGCGCGGCGGGCGGATTCGCGGGCGCGCGCCAGCGCGGGCAGCAGGATAGCCGCGAGAATGCCAATGATGGCTATCACTACAAGCAGTTCAATCAGCGTGAAGCCGGTTCTGTCCATGTCGGAGTGCGGTCTCATGGCGCTGGCCGCCCATGCCGGGCGGTCACTCCTTAACGCGATACGCCAGCAGCGCATCGCCATGCCGGATATAGAGCAGGCCGTCCACGATGACGGGATGCGCCCAGTGGTTGCCGTCTCCTTCCGTGACCGTGAATTGTCCGGTGCGTTCAAAGCCGCCTGGCTGCGCCTTGACGAGGCTGACGACGCCGCGCTGCGGCCCTTCATAGACGTATAGCATGCCGTCCGCATAGATGGTGACGCCCTGACGCACCTCGCGGGTTTGCCACATTTCCTGGCCCGTGGCCATTTCCAGGCATACCAGCCTGCCTTTCTGGCTCGTGCCGTACAGATATCCATCGACGAGCACGACGCCGTGGTGCTGGCAATCGAGCGTCTGGTCGGTCCACTTGAGGGTTACGGAAGCCGCGTCCTCGGATAATTCGAGCGCGCCGCCGCCCGAACCATAGCCGCCGGAGTAGTAGACGAGCCCCTTGTCATAAATGGGCGTCACGGCGTGGATGTCGTATTCGGTCTCGTGGGGATGCGACCAGAGCAGAGCGCCCGTGCCGGGATTGACGCCGACAACGAACTTGGCCGTCTCCGTGAGCAGAATCCGGTGGCCGTTGTGCACCGCAATCGTGGGCGAACAGTACGAGGCCATGTCCTGGAGGCCTGTCGTAGCCCAGACCGTCTCGCCGGTATCCTTGTTGAGCGCGGCTATAAGGCCCAGCTTGCCGCCGGGCGTGCAGATCACGTTGTCGCCGTCGATGAGCAGCGACTCGGCGTAGTTCCAGGTCGTGTTTTCGGCCTGAAACCGGTCGAGCAGGTCCACTTGCCAGAGCACCGTCTTCCCGGCAAGGTCAACGCAGTAGACGACGCCGAGCCCCGACAGGATGTAAAGCCGGTCGTCTTCGATGGTCGGGGTTGAGCGGGGGCCCGGCGCCTGCGGATTCAACGTCTCCTTGCCATAGGGGATGTCGCCCGCGGCGCTCCCGTCCATGTGCAGCAAGAAGATGCGGCCCGTCTCGTCCGGAGTCATCCCGGACACATAGATCACACCGTTGGCGATGGACGGGGAGGAGTAGCCGGCGCCGAGACCGCGCGCGGTCCATGCGAGCGCCGGGCCGCCCTCCGGCCAGGACTTCAACAGTTGTTCACCCGCGAACTTTCCGTCGCCTTGCGGGCCGCGGAACCGGGGCGAGTCCTGAGCCAGGGAAACCGGACTGAGCGCTGCCAGAAAAGCAAGACAAGCGAGCGAGAATGGAAGAAACTTCATGAGAGACTCCGTCGTGTCTGCCGCAAACCACCACCTTGCCGCGCCGCGCCGGCGCCAAGGCGACCGATTATGGCAGCTAACCCATGAGATGGCAAATGAGCCCACCACAACACGCTGGTCTTGAGGCCGAAATGGTAACCGCCCGCGAGTGCGGGCGGCGAATCAAGAACACTGCTATGTATCCCCTCAAGCTACGCGATAAGACGATGGAAACCCGTTAGCCCGATACCACGGGCCACCAGTTGGGGTTACGGGAGAACAGGCACCGTATCACTGCCCGAGAACGTCTGGCCGTCCTTCAGGGTTCCTGCAAGGGTCAGTTCGACGGACGGCGGAGCCGCAATGCCTTTTACCTCGCCGATCTGGAACTTAGCGACGAAGTTGCCTTGCGCATCCGCTTTGGACCAAGCTATGGTGATGCCATCCAGCGTAACGGATGCCGACTGCACCGAGCCATAAGGCAGGTTGGTGTGGACCGTCACCCAAGCCGTGGAATTGGAGGAGAGCACGAGTGTCTGGGGCGAGACGGTGATTTCCGCCTCAACCTCGGCCCATATGTGGCCACCCGTACTCCCCAAGGCGATAACAAAAACCGACACAAATACTGCAAGAAGCGAACCGGCTAGTACCTTTCTCATAGTCACATCCTCCTGGTTGAAAGTTCACCGTGCAATAGGAAGCAACTTCTGTTCCACGAAAGAAGATGGGTTCTTTGATTGCGCCGCACCAGAGGCCAGACCGTTTCCCAGGACAATAAAAGCATATGGTTACGGGGCCTCCATGTCAGGATTCTCCGTTACGCGCTTTTCTTGGAGGCTATGCAAATTTTGCATAGCAGCCATTCGGGTTGCGCCAAGTTTGCAGACCATCCGGGATTTGCCCGGCAGAAAATCTGGCATTTAACTTGCTGTTCCTCGCTGCACCAACAAACGGGTAACAACTGCGAACCGGACAGGCGAATTGGCAAGCCGGTTCGGGAAAGGAAGGCGAAAATGACAAGAACCCACACGAGGATGACCGTATTGACAGCCGCGGTCAGCCTGGTTTTCCTGGCTGGATGCCCCGATGACCTGTTTGAACTCACAAAGGCCGCCTATGCGTTCGCGGACGACGACGGCGACGGGATTTGCGACACTTGCGGCCAAGGGGTTGACCTGGATGGCGACGGGGTCTGCGACAACTTCATCGATGAGGATGGGGACGGGATCTGCGATAACCGGCAATCGCATCGGCGCCTCGGTTGGAGGTCGGGCGGATACCAGTTCCGCGATGGCAATGGCGACGGCCTGTGCGACCAATGCAGCAGCGGCGCCGCGTATGGTGACGGCGTCTGCGGCAGTTTCGTGGATGAAGACGGCGACGGGCTTTGCGACAACCGTCAATCGCACATGCGCTTGGGCTTGGGACCGTATGGTTACCAGTATCGAGACGCCAACTACGATGGTCAGTGCGACCTCTGTGACGGTCACGATTCGAACAGTGACGGCGTTTGCGACAATTTCGTGGATGACGACGGCGATGGTGTCTGCGACCACAACAGGTCGCATATGCGATTTGGATGGGGTCCTCAAGGCTACCAGTTCCAGGACGGCAACGGCGACGGCATCTGCGACAGTTTTGTGGATGCGGACGGCGATGGTCTGTGCGACCGTGGAAACTCGCACGAGCAACATGGGAATGGCAACACCGGCGGTAATGGCGGCGGTAATGGTGGCGGTAATGGCGGCGGAGGAGGCAACTGACGCGCGCACGCGGCGAGAGTATCGAGCCGAGCATTCTCTGGTGAAAGGAATTGAAGTGATGAACGCTATGAATAAGGCGACCGTGGCCGCGGCTGCCATCTTTGCCGCGCTGCTGTTTGCAGCGATAGTCGTTGGTGCTGTGTCGGCGGACGCAGCAGACACGAACGCAAAAGACACCACACCTTGTGCGCCGCCCGAAACGAGGCCGAGCGTCCCGACGGACGACACCCTTGGTTGCAGGTACGCCGACGTCGATGATGATGGCGAGTGTGATAACCTCTGCATGCGGGGCGCGGGGCGCGGGTCCGGCGGTACGTGCAGGGATGCAAAACGCGGCCGCATCTGGGATAATGCGTTTGCTCAGGTGTGCCGCCAAGGCAACCGGCCATGTGGCGAGCGGCGCGGCGATGTGGCCGCGGACGGCGATGGCATTTGCGGCAATCACGGCAAGCGAGGGCGAGAGTGCCGACTTGGCTATCAACCAGGCGAATGCCAGAGGCGTGGACAAAGCAACCGGTGATCAGCAAACGTAACCTGAACTTCGTCTGGCTTGCGCTGGTGGCTGTTTTCATTGCGGCCGCCAGCGTTTATTCATTGTTCAGTTCCTATTCTTCGGAAATCCGGTCACACCGCACTGTGCTCTTGGAAAGAGGCCAGACCGTGCTGGACGCGCTCAAGGCGGGCCTCTTGGCGCATGGCCGCATGGGGCAGTATCGCGGCGAGCGCCTGGAAGTCATCTTCGAAGAACTGGCGCGAAATCCGAGTATCCTGGCCCTTGAACTGCGCGACCCCGATGGGGTGACCCTCGCATCGGGGGGGCAACAGGGGGAGATCAGCGGGACACTGCCCCAGCGGCCTCGCTTGGATGGCAACCGGGTCGTGCTGGCCAGCCATGTGGACCTATTGGCGGAGTGTGGTCACAGCCGCGCTGCGCACGACCAGCACGGCGGGGAGGACGGGGAGGATTGGACTCCGTTCATGAAAGGAGTCTACGTGCTGATTGCGGTGCTGGATGCAACGGAAGTGAACGAGGCCATCCGAAGGCATCAAGTCCAACTGGCCATCACGACAGCAGTCATTTCCTTGGCGTTGGGTCTGGGCGCACTGGCTGTCATCCTGTTGATCAAGCGTGCCGAATTGGCCGTTGCTTTGGCGCGGGAACGCGAGCGCGCCAAGCGCCAGGAACAAGTAGCCCATTTGGGCGCGGGGCTGGCCCACGAAACGAAGAACCCGCTCGGCATCGTTCGAGGCCTCGCGCAGTCCATAGGCAACTGTTCCAACCATCACTGCGCCATAAAAGACCGGGCTAAGGATATCGTGGACGAGGTGGACCGGGTTATCGGCGGCATCAACTCGTTTCTCCTGCTGGCGCGTCCGCAGGAGGCATCGCCGGCGCACGTTGAGTTGGACCGGTTTTTCAAGTCCTTTCTGCCCCTCCTGCAGATGGATTCTTCGGCTGCGGAAGTGGATGTCGTGTATACGCCCTGCGGACTGAGCGTCATGGCGGATGAAAGTCTGCTGCGACGCGCATTGCTGAACCTGATCCTGAACGCGCTTCGCGCGTCGAAGGCGCGCGAGTCCGTTCAGGTTTTCACTAAACGCGTGGATTCGGTGGTCTGCCTGCACGTGTCGGACGCGGGGTGTGGTATTGCCCCGGAGGATCTGCCGCGCGTTGCAGAACCCTATTTTACGCGGTTTTCGGGCGGTTCCGGGCTCGGACTTTCCATCGTGGACCAGATTGCCGCCGCGCATGGCTGGCGGTTGCGTATCGAGTCCTGCCTGGGAGAGGGCACCGATGCAATCCTGGAAGGCATTTCCATCGTGGACTCGCCATGACCACTGTTTGCTCCTGCATTGCCGTAGTGGATGACGAAAGGGCGCAACGCGAGTTGTTGGCCGCGGCGTTACATTCGGCGGGATACGCGACTGTGCTATGCGCGGACGGGCCCGAAGCGATCGCGGCCGCGCCGCAGTGCGACCTCATGCTGCTGGATGTGCGCATGCCAGGCATGACTGGGTTGGAAGTGCTGGACCGCGTCAAGTCGGAATATCCCGCTCTTCCCGTAATCCTGTTGACAGCCTATATAGACGTGCGGGACGCCGTGGCGGCCATAAAGGCGGGGGCGCTGGATTATCTCGAGAAGCCCGTGGATATCGATGAACTGGTTGCCGCGGTGGACGATGCCTTGGGCCATGCAGACCTTATGCCCCGGGCGGATATTTCACTGGACATACCGGCGCACCTCGTCGTAGAAAGCGCTGCCATGCGGGCAGTCCTGGAACAGGCGGCCCGGGTAGCCGACTCTGATGTAACGGTCCTTGTATTGGGCGAAAGCGGCGTGGGCAAGGAGGTCATTGCCAAGTTTATCCATAACGCAAGCAGCCGCAAATCAATGCCTATGGTGCGCGTGGATTGCGGGACCTTGCCGGAGAATCTGGTGGAAAGCGAGTTGTTTGGGCACGAGAAAGGCGCCTTTACGAGCGCGGAAACTCAACGCAGAGGACAATTCGAAATTGCCGGCGGCGGCACCATGTTTCTGGATGAGATTGGCGAACTCCCGTTGTCGATTCAGCCCAAGTTCTTGAACGTGCTCGAAACGGGATTGTTCCGAAGGGTCGGCGGCAATACCGAAATCGGCACCGATGTCCGTGTAATCGCGGCCACCAACCGCGAGCTGGAGGAAGATGTGCGTGCGGGCAGGTTTCGCGAGGACCTCTACTACCGGCTGAATGTGTTTCCTCTCAAGGTGCCGCCGCTGCGCGAACGGCCCGACGCCATCCTGCCGCTCGCGGACCACTTCTTGAAGAACCGCAAATTGCGCTTGTCCCCGGCGACGGAGCGTCTCCTCCGGGCGTATGACTGGCCCGGCAACGTGCGCGAGTTGCGGAATGCCATGGAACGTGCAGCCATCCTCGTGCATGGCTCGCTGATTCTGCCTGCCGACTTGCCGCCACAGCTCCAAAACGCGTCCGTTACGGCCAGACCGGGCAGCGTGCTCGTGGGAGATATGGACGAGATCCAGCGGCGCGCCATTCTGGAGGCGCTCGAGAAAACCAGCGGCAACAAGACTAGAGCCGCGGCGCTTCTCGGCATCAGCCGCCGCAACCTTATTTACAAACTCCGCGACTACGGTATGTAGTCTTGCTCTATCGCTCCCCACGGCTTTACGAAGCGCGTTGACCGCCTCTTCCTGCGCCGCGCATCGGCAAGCCGCCGCGGAATCGTTCACCCAACGCCGGTAACTGGTTCCTGATGACGCTCCGAGTAGTAACACTCAATCGAATAAGGCTATCATAGTTCCGCGGCCGGTTTGGGGAATGCCTCGAACATTCGTGATTTCGCATTTCCGGGAGGGACTGTGTAATGTCTCGATGCTTGTGTGTAGCGGCAGCGGCGTTGGCGGCGTGCGGGACGGGATCCCCATGGTGCGGCGCGGCGGACTGGCCGCAGATGGGCGGCCCCAACCGCGACTATGTCTCGCCGGAGACGGGTATCGCGCGTCACTGGCCGGAGGGCGGGCCGAGAGTGCTGTGGACGGTGGCGCTGGGCGCGGGCTATGGCGCGGCATCGGTACGGGACGGCGAAGTATATGTGCTGGACCGCGAAGGCGAAGCGCGGGATATCCTGCGATGTTTCGGTTTGGAGAGCGGAGCGGAGCTGTGGCAGTACGCTTATGATGCGCCGGGCAGCGTCAGCCATGACGGCTCGCGCACGGCGCCGACAATCGACGAGGAACATGTCTATTCCGTGGGTTTGACCGGGCGCATGACCTGCGTGGACCGCAAGACGCACGCGCCGGTCTGGTCAAGGGATCTGCTCGCGGATTTCGGGATTGAGCTTCCGGGCTGGGGCGTAGCGCAGGCGCCGTCCCTCTACAAGGACCTCGTCATCGTCGCGCCGCAGGCGCGGGACGCCTTTGTCGCGGCGTTCCGGAAGCACACCGGGGAACTCGTCTGGAAAACGGCTTCGCTCGGGCTGGTCGGCTATTCGACGCCGGTTATCCGCACGCTGGACGGCGTCGACCAGGCGATCATGGTGAGCGCGTGCGCGAAGGACGGCAGCGTAACGGGCAAGGTGGCCGGGATCGGCCTCGAAAACGGCGCCTTGCTCTGGGAGTACGACGGCTGGCACTGCTCGATTCCGATACCGTATGTGACGGCGTTGCCGGGCGACCGGTTGTTCATCACGGGCGGCTACGGCGCGGGCTCCGTGATGCTGCAGGTGAAGAAATGGGAATCGGGGTTCGTAATCAGCGAGCTTTTCAAGACGGACCGGTGCGGCAGCCAGATCCATCAGCCGCTGTTTTTCGAGGACCATCTTTACGTGAACAGCAATTCGAACGAGCGCGAAGACGGGATGATGTGTCTCGCGCCCGACGGCGAGGTCAAATGGAAGACCCGGTCGGACCGTTCGCTGCCACGCTTCGAGCGGGGCCCGCTGCTGCTGGCGGATGGATTGATCTTCAACCTGGACGGGCGGACGGGCGTGCTGCATCTGGTCGAGCCGTCGCCAGACGGATACAAGGAACTGGCGCGGGCGGAGGTCTTGGGGGGGAAGGAAATCTGGGCGCCCATGGCTTTGTCCGGGGGGCGTCTCATCATCCGTAGCCAGAGCGAGATGAAATGTCTCGATGTCCGCACGCCATGAGCGCGGTCGCGGTCAACCGGCGGGCTGTTCTCGCATGAAGAGGGGACCGTCCACGCTGGAACTTGCCGCGGCCGTCCTGATTGTTTCCGGGCTTGCCGCGGCGGCGGTTTTCTGGTCCTGGATGTCCCTGCCGTCCGTGGTGGAAGTCACGGTGCGCGTGCCGGGCGCGGATGGCGCCCCGCCGGAATCCTCGGGTACGGAAGCGGAGACGGACCTGGCTGGCCAGTTCCGTCAATTCGACGGGACGCCCGCGCAGATTTCGGGGGCTTGGCCGCGGTTTCGCGGGCCGGATTTCGACAACATCGTCAAGGACGGGATTCCGCTCAAGGACCGGTGGCCGGACGGCGAACCCCGCGAGGCGTGGCGTGTCGCGCTCGGGGAGGGGTACGCCGGCCCCGTGGTCTGGAATGGACGGGTCTACGTCCTCGATTATGATATGGAGGCGAAGGCGGACGCGGTCCGGTGCTTCTCGCTGGAGGATGGCCGCGAGATTTGGCGGCGCTCCTATTCGGTGGTCGTGAAGAAGAACCACGGCATGTCGCGCACGGTGCCAGCCGTCAGCGGCGACTACCTGGTCACGATGGGGCCGCGGTGCCATGTGGTGTGCCTGGACCCGGTTTCGGGGGCGTTTCGCTGGGGAATCGACCTGCAGCGCGACATCGGCGCGAATGAACCGCTGTGGTACACGGGTCAATGCCCATTGATCGACGGGAACGCCGTCGTGCTGGCGCCGGGCGCGCCGGATGCGCTGCTCATGGGTGTGGACTGCGCAACGGGCGCGCCGCTTTGGAAGACGCCGAACCCGAACGGGTGGACCATGTCGCATTCGTCCGTCATGCCCATGACGCTGCTGGGGCGGCGGATGTATGTCTATTGCGCGATTGGCGGGGCCGCAGGCGTCGCGGCGGACGGCGCGGACGCAGGCGCGCTGCTCTGGTCGTTTCCGTGGAATGCGCGCGTGGTCGCGCCGTCGCCCGTGGCGGTGGGCGAGGACCGCGTATTCCTGACCGCGGGCTACGGCGAGGGGGGGGTGATGCTGCGAATCAAGGATGTCAACGGCGCTTACGTTCCGGAAGTCCAATACAAACACGGGCCGAAGGACGGCCTGGCGTCGGAGCAGCAGACGCCCATCTATCATGATGGCCTGCTATACGGCATAATGCCAAAGGACGCGGGCGCGCTGCGTTCTCAGTTCGTGTGTTACGAGCCGGACGGCGCGCTGGTGTGGTCGAGCGGGCAGGCCCACCGCTTTGGTCTCGGCCCGTTCGTGCTGGCCGACGGCAAGTTCTTTGTGCTGAGCGATGAGGGCGAACTGACGATGCTGCGCGTAAGCAAATCGGGCTACGAGGAACTCGGCAAGGCGCGCGTGCTGACCGGGCACGATGCGTGGGGCCCGCTTGCGGTGGCGGGCGGGCGCATGCTGTTGCGAGACCTGTCGCAGATGGTCTGCGTTGTGGTTGGAACGGAGGGCTAGAATCCGTGGAAGACACGTCGAAACGGCTCATCCCCGCATGGGTGTGGACCATTCTGGCGCTTGCGGGCGTCGGGCTGGCGGCGGCATTCGCGTTGAGTGACCGCCGCCCCGAGCCCGGGCGGTCGCTCGAATACGATGTGTCCGGCTACGCGCGCGTGGACGCGTCGCGGGTCTGCTTTCATGAGGTGGCGCGGCAGGCATTGAAACTCGAAGCGCCCCGCGCGCTGTGCGCGGACGCGGACGGACGCGTTTTCGTGGCGGGCCGCGACGCCGTGGTTGCCCTGGACCGGGACGGAAACGAGACGGCGCGATATGCCGTTCCCGGCACGCCGGAATGCCTCGCCAGCGGCGCGGATGGGCGGCTTTACGTGGGCATGCAGCGTTACATCCTCGTGCTGGACGGGCAGGGCAAAGAGATGAGCCGGTGGCAAGACCTGGGCGGCCGCGCCTGGCTGACGTCGCTGGCCGCCGGCGAGGATTATGTCTACGCGGCGGATGCGGGCAACCGCGTCGTGCTGGTATTCGACCATGCGGGCACTATCACCGGCCGTATCGGCGAACGCGACCCGGAAACCGGCGCGCCCGGCTTCGTCGTGCCCAGTCCCTATTTCGACGTGATGCTCGATGCATCGGGCGCGTTGTGGGTGGTGAATCCCGGAAAGCACGGCATCGAGCACTATCGTCCCGACGGAACGCTCGTCAGCGCCTGGTATAAGCCGGGCATGGGCCTTGAGGAGTTCAGCGGCTGCTGCAACCCGGTTCACGCGGCCATCCGGAGCGACGGTTCGCTCGTGACGATGGAGAAAGGGCTGAACCGCGTCAAATTGTACGCGCCGGACCGGTCCCTGGCGGGCGTGGTGGCGGCGTCCAGCGGGCTTTCTCTTTCGGCCGCGGCGGGGCAGTCCTGTGAGGAGGATTGCCCCGTGAAAGACCTTGCGGTGGACTCGGACGGGCGGGTGTTGCTGTTGCATGGGAAGCGGAATGAACTGATTGTTTTTGAGCAGAACGGCGGTTCTGCCTGACGGGAAGAATTGCCGTTGCCGGAGAGATTTCATGGGTAACGAACGAGGCGTGGGCAGGCGCGAATTCATGCGGGCAGCCGCGGCCGTGGCGATCGGCGGGGGCGCGGCGCTGGCGGCGCGCTCCAGCGGCAGCGTCACGGTCTGGCAGATTGACCCCGCGAAGTGCACGCAGTGCGGACGCTGCGCGACGAATTGCGTGCTGAATCCGTCGGCGGTCAAGTGCGTGCACTCATATGAGATTTGCGGCTATTGCGACTTGTGCGGCGCGTATCTGCAACCCGGCGCGAAGACGCAGGACACGGGCGCGGAAAACGAATTGTGCCCGGTGGCCGCGCTTCGGCGGACCTTTATCGAGGAGCCGTTCTATCAATACACGATTGACGAGCCTCTCTGCATCGGCTGCGGCAAGTGCGTGAAAGGCTGCGGCCAGTTCGGCAACGGCTCGCTGTACCTGCAAATCAAGCGCGACCTCTGCGTGAACTGCAATGAGTGCTCGATTGCGCGGAACTGTCCGTCCAGCGCCATTTCGCGGGTGCCCCTGAGCAAGGGATACCTGCTGAAACGCGGCGCCGGCGCGCCGGAGTCCGCCGGATGACGCTGCGCGTTGCGGCCGTGTGCGGATGCATTGCCCTGTTCGCGGCGTGGGCGGGCGCGGCGGAGTTTCGCTTCCCCATGCCGGAATTCAGTTCGGGCTACGAGCGGCCCGCCATGCACACGCCGCCCCCGGCACTGATTCCGCTGGGGGTAGACCTCGCCCTCTTCGCGGGCACGCTCGCAGTGACCGGCTATGCGGTGCTGCGCCGCAGATCGCGCGGGATGGTGCTCGCGGTGGCGGTCTTTTCTGTCGCGTATTTCGGGTTCTATCGCAAGGGTTGCGTCTGCTCCGTCGGTTCGATTCAGAACGTGCTCAACGCCTTTATAGGCGATGGCGCGCCTGTTCCGCTTGTTGTTGCGGTGTTCTTCGCCCTGCCAGTCCTTGTCGCGCTGTATTTCGGGCGCATCTTCTGCGCTGCGGTGTGCCCGCTCGGCGCGGTCCAGGAACTCTGCGCCGTGCGCCCGGCGCAGGTGCCGCGCCCGGTCGAAACCGTGCTGGGGACGCTTGCGCACGCATATCTGGGCATCACGGTCGTGGGCATTGTCACGGGCTCCGGCTTCTTGGTCTGCCGCTACGACCCATTCATCGGGTTCTTCCGGCAGGGTGGCAGTTTTAACATGCTCATGGCGGGCGGCATCCTGCTTGTCCTTGGCGCCGTTATCGCGCGGCCCTATTGCCGGTTTCTGTGTCCGTACGGCGTGCTCCTGCGCTGGGCGTCCCTGTTCTCGCGCTGGCATGCCTCGATTACGCCCGCGGCCTGCATTCAGTGCCGTCTGTGCGAGACGGCGTGCCCCTACAATGCGATTGAGGCGCCGGCCCCTGAAACGGTGACAGAAACGCGCCGCGCGGGCAAACGCCGCGTCGCCGCCGTGCTGCTGGCCGCGCCAGCCGCGGTCTTGGTCGCGGCTCTTGCCGGAATGATGGCGCACGGTTACCTGGCGCGCCTGCATCCGACAGTGTGGCTGGCGGAACGAGTGGCGGCGGAGAACCGGGGGCAGGTTTTCGAGTCCTCGATCGAAACCGACGCGTTTCGCGCGAGCCTGAAACCGGAGCAGGAGCTATACGCGGAGGCGGAAGCCGTGCGCGCGCGGTTCAGGACCGCCAGCGCGGGTTTCGGCGCGTTTCTGGGCCTGGTGTTTTGCGCGCGCGTCTTGCGCATGTCGGTGGTGCGGAAGTCGCGGGACTACGCGGCCGACCGCGGCGCGTGCCTGAGCTGTGCCCGGTGTTTCGCCTATTGCCCCGTGGAGAAAAA
>JAGMZX010000053.1:14525-23288 GCA_018005585.1 Candidatus Hydrogenedentota bacterium
TCGACTGGGACCTCGCTTCGGGGCGCAACGTCCTGTGGACAGCCGAGCCGCCGCTGGGCGGCACGAATTCGCCGGTTGTGTGGGAGAAGCGCTTGTACCTCAGCGGCGCGACAGACACCGCGCGCGAGGTGTTTTGCTTTGACACGGAGACGGGCGCGCTGCTTTGGCGCTATGCCCTGCAACCGATGCCCGGCACGCCGGAGAAACCGCCGAAGGTCACCGAGGAGACGAGTTTCGCCGCGCCGACGATGGCCGCGCAAGGGAATCTCGCGTGTGCGTTGTTCGGCAATGGCGACCTGGTTTGCCTGGATGACGCCGGAACGCTGAAATGGGGGAGGAATCTCGGCGTGCCCGACAATCACTATGGGCATTCTTCGTCGCTGCTCGCGCACGGCGGCACGCTCATCGTGCAATACGACCAGAAACGGAACGGCAAGCTGCTGGCGCTCGACCTTGCGGATGGCCGCGAGGTGTGGGCCGCGCCGCGCACCCACATTTCGTGGGCGTCGCCCGCGTGCGTCGAGACGCCTTTTGGCTGGCAGTTGCTGCTGAACTCGTCGCAGGACGTGTCGGGCTATGACCCGCTGTCGGGCAAGCTCCTGTGGCGGCTGGAATGTCTGGACGCGGAGGTGGCCACAAGCCCGGCGTACGCCAACGGGACCGTCTTTGCGGCAAACGACATGACCACGGCGGTGGCGATTCGTTTCGAGAAAGATGGCGCGGAACCGAAGCCCGCGATTGCCTGGCAATATGAAGACCTGCTGCCCGACGTGTCCAGCCCCGTCGGCACGGGGCGGCATTTCTTCATGGCGACATCGCGCGGCGAGATCGTGTGCCTCGACGCGGAGACCGGCGCGGAAACCTGGATGCAGGAGTTCGACGAGGGCTTCTATGCCTCTCCGATACTTGCCGGCGACCGCATCTACGCAGTGGACAAGGCCGGGACCACCATTATCTTCAAGGCGGCGGGCGCGTATGAGCTTGTCGGCGCGCCCCGGCTCGACGAGGAGACGGTTGCGACCCCGGCTTTTGTGGACGGCCGAATCTATGTGCGCACGCAGTCGCGCCTCGTGTGTATAGCGGCGTCATGACATGACCATCGAGAGCGACATAGCCGCGACCGACCGGATTATCGCCGCGTGCGGGACAGGCCGCGATGCGGTCATTCCCATCCTGCACGCGGTCCAGCGCGAGTTCCATTACCTGCCCGAAGCGGCGCTGCGCCGGATATGCGCGATGACGGAGATTACCGCCGCCGACCTGGACAGCGTCAGCACGTTTTTCCCGCAATTCCGCAGGCGTCCCGCCGGAAAGCACACCATTTCGGTGTGCGACGGGACGGCGTGCCATCTCAAGGGCGCGCTGGATGTGCACGAGGCGTTCCTGGACACCTTGGGGCTACGCCCGGGCGAAGACACGGACGCCAAGGGCGAGTTCACGCTGCAGATGGTGCGGTGTCTTGGTTGCTGCACGCTCGCGCCCGCCGTGCAGGTCGATGGCATCACGTATGGTCATGTTACGACGGAGTCTGCGCCGCGCATTCTGGATGACTTCCGCGCGCAGGCCGGGCGGGGCCTGGGCATGCCGCCCATGCGCGACGGCCGGGCCCGGCATCGTGGCGGCGAAATCCGCATCGGTCTTGGTTCGTGCTGCGTTGCGGGCGGCAGCGGCGCGATACGGGAAGTGCTGGAAGAAACGCGCGCGCGCTTCGGGCTGGACGTCCACATCAAGCACGTAAGCTGTATTGGCATGTGCCATCAGACGCCCATCCTGGAAGTGGTGCTCCCGGGCGGCAAGAAGTTTACTTACGCGAAGGTGCGCGCGGAAGACGTGCCCGAAATCGTCGTTTCCCATTTCCGTCCGACGCGCCTGTTCGCGCGCTTGCGCGCGTCCGTGGACGGCTGGTTGGGCCGCGTGTATGCCAACGAGCCGGAGCGCGCGCTTGATCGCTATCTGCTGCCGCCGGGCAGCGCGGCGGTCCAGGATTTCCTCGGTGTTCAGCGGCGCATCGCGACGGAATTCAGCGGCGAGGCCAGCCCGACGGATTTGCTGGAATACCGGGCGCGCGGCGGGTTCGCCGCCCTCGAACGGGTAATCCGGGACCGGACCCCGGAAGCAGTCATCGATGTGATGGACCGCAGCGGGCTGCGCGGGCGCGGCGGCGCGGGTTTTCCCACGGGCAGGAAGTGGCGCGAGGTGCGGCATGCCCCCGGCATGCCCAAGTATATCGTCTGCAACGGGGACGAGGGCGACCCCGGCGCGTTCATGGACCGCATGTTGCTCGAGTCGTACACGTTTCGCGTGATCGAGGGCATGCTGATTGCGTCGGTGGCGATTGGCGCGGAACACGGCATCTTCTATGTGCGCGCGGAGTATCCGCTGGCGGTGCAGCGCGTGCGTGCGGCCCTGAAATGCTGCGAAGAGCACGGGATTCTCGGCGGCGCCGTCCTCGGCAGCGGCCACGTCTTTCACGCGGAGGTGCGCGAAGGCGCGGGAGCGTTCGTCTGCGGCGAGGAGACCGCGCTGATCGCTTCTCTCGAGGGGCGCCGGCCGGCGCCGCGGCTGCGCCCGCCGTTTCCGGCGCGCGCGGGACTGCACGGGTGCCCGACGCTGGTCAACAACGTCGAGACGTTCTCGCTCGTGCCGTGGATCATCGAACACGGTGCGGAAGCCTTCGCGGCAATCGGGACGGAGCGCAGCAGCGGCACGAAAGTGTTCGCGCTGGCGGGCAAAGTGCGGCGCGGCGGCCTGATCGAGGTGCCCATGGGTCTGACCGTGCGCCAGATCGTCGAGGAAGCCGGCGGCGGCGTACAGGACGGGCATGCGCTCAAGGCCGTGCAGATTGGCGGGCCGTCGGGCGGCTGCATCCCGGCGGAACTCGCGCATCTCCCGGTGGACTACGAGACGCTCGCGTCGGCGGGCTCCATGATCGGCTCGGGCGGGTTCGTGGTGATGGACGAGACGGACTGCATGGTCGAAATGACGCGGTACTTTCTGTCCTTCACGCAGTTGGAGTCGTGCGGCAAATGCGTGCCGTGCCGCGTGGGCACGAAACTCATGCTCGAGATCCTGGAGCGCTGCTGCCGCGGCGAGGCGACGGCCGCGGAGCTCGCCGAACTCGAGCGGCTGGCCGTTTCCGTGAAGAAACAGAGCCTCTGCGGCCTGGGCCGGACCGCGCCGAATCCGGTATTGACAGGCTTGGCCCATTTCCGGCAGGAATTCGAGGAACATATCGCGGGGCGGTGTCCGGCGCACAGGTGCAAGGCCCTGATCCGCTATACGATTACCGATGCTTGCATCGGTTGCACGAAATGCGCGCAGGTATGCCCGTCGGACGCCATCAAGCCGGTTCCGTATCAGGCACACGAGATCGACCAGGGGAAATGCATCCGTTGCGATGCCTGTTACCGCGCATGCCCGGTCAACGCGGTAGAGGTGGCGTAGTGGCAATCCTCACCATCAACGGGGAAAGGGCGGAAACACGCGACGGAGCGACGTTGCTCGAGGCGGCGCGCGCGGCCGGGTTCGACGTGCCCACGCTGTGTTTCCTCGAAGAGACGGGCGCGCTGACCTCGTGCATGCTGTGCGTCGTCAAGGACCTCGCCACCGGACGGCTCGTGCCCGCATGCGCGACGCAGGCCGTGGACGGCATGGACATTGTCACGGAGGACGCCGAGATTGCCGCCGCACGAAAGGAAGTGCTGTACCTGCTCCTGAACGAGCATGTGGGTGATTGCGAAGCACCGTGCTCGCGGCTGTGCCCCGCGGGACTCAATGTGCCGCGCATGCTCCGCTACATTGACGCGGGCGACCTGGACGCGGCGGCGGCGCTCGCCTGGCGCGACCTCGTTTTTCCGGGCACGCTGGGACGGGTCTGCACCGCGCCCTGCGAACGCGTTTGCCGCAGAAGCCAGTACGACGGCCCGATAGCCATCCGCGACACGCACCGCGCGCTTTCGGAGCGGCCTGTGCCGGCGGAGGCCCCGCGCGCGCCGAGCGGCAAGTCCGTGGGTATCGTCGGCGGCGGTCTCGCGGGGCTGTCGGCCGCGGCGCTGTGCGCCCGCAATGGCCACGCGTGTTGCGTCTACGAGCGCGGGCCCCGGATGTGCGCGAGGCTCTACGGCCTCGACGAAAGCGCCTTGCCGGCCGCCGTGCTGGACCGTGAGATGGACGCGCTGCGCGGCGCGGGGGTGACGTTCGCGCTCGGGCGTGAAATCGCCGCGGATACCGCGATGGAATCGCTGCTGGCCCAGCACGACGCCGTAATCGTAGCGTGTGCGCTGCCGGTCCAGCGGGATGCGCGCATCTTCACGGCGGTCGAGGAACCGCTGCATGTGCGCGCCGTGGGAAGCGGCAAACGCGCGGCCATGGCCGTTGAACGCTGGTTCCTGGGTCTGCCGGAGGGGGGGCACAAACCCTTCAATTCAACGCTGGGCAACCGGCTTCACGCGGAGGACCTGGAACCATTCGCCGTCGAACGGCTGCGCAAGCCGGAGAGGCAAAGCGCGGCGGAACCCCTGGCGGCGGAAGCCGCGCGGTGCCTGCACTGCGACTGCCACAAGATTCACTCCTGCAAATTGCGCCAGTATGCCGAGGCGTACGGGTTGGGCCCGCAGATTCACCGGACGATGATGCGCGGGCCGATCGCACCCATCATGCGCCATGCCACGGTGCAGTTCGAGCCGGGCAAGTGCGTCAAGTGCGGCATTTGTGTCGCGATGACGCAGGCCGCCGGACTGGAATTCGGAATGACGTTCACGGGCCGCGGCCTGGAATCGCGCGTGTGCGCGGCCATGCGCGAAACGCTCGACGCGGGACTTGGCCCCGTGGCGGAAGCCTGCGCGCGGGCGTGTCCCACGGCGGCGCTGGCGCTGCGTGGAATGGAGGAGACGTCGTGAGGGTGTTGTATCTGGTGCCGGGCAGCGGCGGGACGTTCTATTGCCAGAACTGCCTGCGCGACCTTGCGCTGGTCCGGGCCATGCGTGCGCTGGGGCACGACGCGGTGGTGGCGCCGCTGTATTTGCCGATGTATGGGGACGACTTGGAAGAAAGCGCGCGCGCGCCGTTGTTTTTCGGCGGCGTGAATGTATTCTTGCGTGAGTCGTTCCCGGTCTACCGGAAAGCGCCGCGCTGGCTCGAGCAGTTGCTGGACAATCCGTGGATGCTGGCGCGCGCCGCGGAGCGCGAAGGCTCGACGAATGCCGTGGAACTTGGCCCGATGACGTTGTCGATGCTTCGTGCGCTCGATGGCGGGCAGCGGCGCGAATACGAGCGTTTTCTCGCATGGCTTCGCGGCTGGGGAAGACCGGACATTATCCACATCTCGAACGCGCTGTTGCTGGGGTTTGTTCCCGCGATCCGGGAAGCGTCAAACGTGCCGCTCGTGTGCAGCCTTCAGGACGAAGAGCCGTGGGTGAACGCGATGCGTTCGCCCTACGACCGGCTGTGCTGGGAGGCGATGGCGCGCGACGCCGCGCGGGTGCATGCGTTTGTATCGACAAGCCGCTGGTATGCGGACCGTATGGCCGTGCGTCTTGCCGTGCCGCGCGACCGTATCGCCGTGGTGTATCCTGGCGTCGATGCCGGGGGCGTCCGCCCGCCGGGAGAGCGCACGGGCCCGCCGGTCATCGGTTATCTTGCGCGGCTGAGCGAGTCGCTTGGACTCGGCAAGCTGGTGGACGCGTTCATTCGGCTGCGCCATACCCCCGAATGCAGCGATGCGCGATTGCTGGCCACGGGCGGCGTGACCACTTCAGATGCTTCGTATGTGGATGCCATGGAACGCCGGTTGCGCGGCCTTGGCCTGGACTCGGCCGCCGAACTGCACCGGGATTTCAAATCCGAGGACATTGGCCGTTTCTACGCGGGCATATCCGTGCTTTCGGTGCCCGTGCCCGGCGGCGAAGCGTTCAGCCTGCCCTTGCTCGAGGCTATGGCGCGGGGCATTCCCGTGGTGCAGCCCGCCGCGGGCGCTTATCCCGAAATCGTGGAAGCAACCGGCGGCGGCATGATCTGCGAAGACTCGGAAGACGCGCTGGCCGATGCGCTGCGCATGGTCCTTCGCGACAGGACACTTGCGCGCGCGCTGAGCGAACGGGGCCGAAAGTCCGTGTCCAGTCTGTTCACGTTGGAGCGTTCCGCGCGGGACATGACGGCGGTCTACGACGCGGTGCTGAAGGACATGGGCCCGTGAGAAGAACGGCAAAGAAAACACTGGCCGCGACGGTGGCGGTTGTTCTGCTGGCCTTGTCCGGAAAGTTTGTCCTGTTACGCGTGAAAGAGCCGGAGATTCCGGACGAGGCTCCGCAAGCGACGCCGAGAAACGCGCCGCGCCCCCTGGGCAATGACATCCCCGACACCGGGAACTGGAATACGTATCACGGCGATGCGGCGCTGCGCGGCGTGGCCGACGCATCCTTTCCGGATACTCTGGACGTGTGGTGGCGTTTCATGGCGGGCGGGCCGGTGCGCCAGACGCCCGTCGCGGAGGGGGGGCGGATTTTCGCAGCGACGGCCCACGGGGTGGTCCACGCGCTGGACATGCACGGGGGGCTGCTCTGGTCGCGCGCCATCCAGACCGAAGCAACACCGGAACAGCCCGCGCGGGACGCAGAAATTGAGTCGCCCATTGCCTGTTTTGGCGGGTCCGTGCTCGCCGGCACATACGAGGGGCTGGTCGTGTGTCTGGACGCCGAATCCGGCGCGGAACGCTGGCGCGCCCATGTGGAAAGCGGTCTGCTCGGCGCCATCAATTACGCCGGCGCCGGAGATCGGGCCCGGGTATTCGTGCTGGAACAGCCGACAGGCGCGCCAGTCTGCCTGGATGCCGCAACGGGTGCCGTGGTCTGGCGCGGCGAAGAAGTCGGCCGCAGCGATGCCTCGCCCGCGGTGAACGCGCGCGTGCTGGTCTTTGGCAGTTGCGCGGCGGCTCTGCATGCTTTTGACCCGGAGACGGGCAAAAAGCTGCGGGATTTGGAAATCGACCCGGATTCGCAGGTGGCGGGCGGCGTTGCGCTGCTTGACACCCGCGTGGTGTCCGGTTGCCGCCGCGGCAAGGTTTTCGAGGCGGACTGGGAATCGGGCGCGTTTCTGTGGACCAATACGGACAGCGGAGGGGAGGTCTTCACCACGCCCGCGGTGACGGATGCGTGGGTTATCGCGTGTTCTTATGACGGATTCATATACGGATTGGACCGGGTTTCGGGCATGGCCCGCTGGAAATACGAGACGCAGGGGCTGCCCAGTTCGGCAGTTGTCGCCGGCGACAAGGTGATTGTCTCGGTAGACGGCGAACTCGCGATGTTCCGGCTCGCAACGGGCGAGAAGGTGTTCTCGTATCATGTGAGCGACCTGATCACGTCGCCCGCCGTTACCCAGCGGCGTATACTGGTCGGCAGCGAAGACGGCACGGTCGTTGCATTCGGCGCGGTTTCACCATAGGCGGCCACCCCATGGAACCACACTGTCCGTTGGTTGAGATGGAGAACGTCACGAAGGAATATGAGTCCGGCGCGGCGCCGCTCCGGGTATTGGATGGTCTCAACTTCACGCTGCACGCCGGGCAATGCGCGGCAATTACGGGGCCGTCCGGCTGCGGAAAGAGCACATTGCTCCATCTTATGGGAGCACTGGACGCACCCACTTCGGGCGTTGTCCGCATGGACGGCAGGGACATCGGCGGTCTGACCGAAACCGAGGCGGCCCGGCTTCGTAACCGCGAAATTGGTTTCGTGTTTCAGTCGCATCATCTCTTGCCGCAGTGTACCGCGCTGGAGAACGTGCTCGCGCCGAGCCTGGTGCATCCGGACGGCCGGAACGCGCGCGGCCGCGCACTGACGCTGCTGGCGCGCGTCGGGCTCGGGGACAAAGCGCAGTCGCGGCCCGGGCAGCTTTCGGGCGGCGAACGGCAGCGCGTCGCGGCTGTCAGAGCACTGATCAACCGTCCGCGTCTGCTGCTTGCCGACGAGCCGACGGGTTCGCTGAATGAAGCCGGCGCGGCGCAACTGGCGGACCTGCTGCTGGAGCTGGCGCGGGATGAAAGAATGGCTATGGTCATCGTGACACACGCGCAGGCCATCGCCGCGCGATTTGGGACCGTCTACGCGCTGCATGGGGGACATCTGGAACTGGCGGGCGGCGCATGAGCATGTTGCGCCTGATTGTCCGGAGCTGGGCCTATTACCGGCGCGCGCACGCCGGGTTGTTTCTCGGCGCGGCGCTTGCCAGCGCCATCCTGTGCGGCGCGCTTATGGTGGGCAGCAGCGTGCAGGGCACGCTTCGCGATATCGCGCTGGTCCGGCTGGGCAACATCCACCTGACCCTGGAGGGGCGAGGCCGTTTCTTCGGGGAAGGACTGGCGCAGCGAATGCAGGACGCGTTACCGGAGACGACGGTTGCGTCCGTGCTGACGTTGCGCGGCGCGGCGAGTTCGCCGCCTGAAACGGCGGAAGCGGACCGCCGGAGCAAGCAGGTCCAGGTGCTGGGCGTGACGCCCTCGTTCTGGGGGTTTGCGCCTGAGCCGGGCACATGTCCGGCATTGCGCGCCCAATCGGTCGCGATAAACGAAGCCGCGGCGGAAGCCTTGGGCGCGGGCGCCGGCGACGAATTGCTGCTTCGCCTGCAGCGGCCGGGCATCATGCCGCTGGACGCGCCTATGGCCCATGCCTCGGGCGCGCGGGATGTGGTGCTGCGCGTGCGCGTCGAGTCCGTGCTGCCGGACGCGCGGATGGGGCGCTTCGGTCTCGCGGCGAACCAGGCCGCGCC